>JAGQUM010000045.1 GCA_020438485.1 Thermoleophilia bacterium
CCCGCCGGCGCGGCCGGCGGCGGGCTGTCGGCCGCCCCGCCGGGCCCGGGGCGCACCGTCAGGTGGACGGCCCGCGCCGGCCGCGAGCCGTCGCGCACCCACGCATACGTGCCCGCGACCACGAGGGCGCCGCATGCCGCCACCAGCCCCGCCATCACCGCGGTCAGTCGCAGCCGGGCCAACCTGTACCGCCGCCGTTCGGCGGGCGTGGGTGACGAGGAGCCCCGCATACCGTGCAGCATCTCGCGCCAATGGTAACGGCCGGGTAACGCCGGCCGGGTGGGACGCGGTCACCGGCGGGGCCTCACGCTGCCGTGGACATCCACTCCCCACCGGAGGTACGGACCCGTGACCCCCCGAACGATGTTCGCCACCGTGCTGTGCGCCGTGGCCCTGCCCTCGTCGTGTGCCGGGGGCCAGCCCGGCGGCCCCCCCGCCGCTCCCCCGGACGCGGCCCGGTACGCGCGGTGCATGCGCGCCCACGGCGTGCCCGCGTTCCCCGACCCCGTCGCGGGGCGCATCCTGGTGCGCCCCGGCACGGGCATCGACCCCGCGTCGCCGGCCTTCCGCGCGGCGGAGGCCGCGTGCGCGGGGATGAGCCCGCGCCGGGTGCCCCCGCCAGCCGGACGCACGCCGGGTCCGGGGCTGCCGACGCGCTGGGCGCAGGTCCCGGCGTGGGTGGAGGGGCGCGCCCGGGCGGGCGCGTTCAGCGGCGTCGTCGCGGTCGCGGTGAACGGGCGCACGGTCGTGGACGTCGCGGCGGGGCGGGCGTCGGCGCCTGGCGTCGTCCCACTGACGCCCGCGTCGCAGTTCGACGTGGCATCCGTGGGAAAGATGCTGACGGCCGCCGCCGTGGCACGCCTGGTGGAGCAGGGCCGGGTCGACCCCAACGCCCCCGTCGGGACGTACGTGGCGGGCCTGCCCGCCGCCATCGGCGAGGGCGTGACCGTGCGCCAGCTGCTGACCCACACGTCGGGCCTGGGCGACGTGTTCGCCCCGCCGGCGGTCGGGGGCAGGGGGTTCGACCTGGCCGCCGCCGTTGCCCGAATCGGCGCCGAGACCCCGGCGTTCGCGCCCGGCACCGCGTTCCGGTCCAGCAACTCGGGTTACGTCCTGCTGGGGGCCGTGCTCGAGTCGACCGGCCGGCCGTGGCAGGCAGCGATCCGCGATCTCGTGCTGCGCCCGGCCGGCATGTCGCACACGTCGTGGTCGGTGCGCCCGTCAGCGCGGCCCCCGGCCACGGGCGCCGGCGCGCCCCCGCCGAATCCATCGGGGGGCGTCACGACGACGGCGGGGGACCTGGTGCGGTTCGCGCGCGCCCTGGCGCCGGGCGGCACGCTCCGGCCGTTGCTCGGTCTCATGACCGCGCGGACCGTGCCCACGGACATCCCCGGGCGACGTTACGGATGGGGGATCGAGCGCGAGCGTCGGGCCGGCGTCTGGGTACTGGGCCACGGCGGTGGCGCGCCGGGCCGCGAGGCCCAGGTGCGCATCGTGCCCGCCCGCGGCGTCGTCACCGTGGTCGTTGCGAACACGAGCGACGGGGCCCGCCCGGTCAGCGACGCCCTCGTGAGCATCGCCGCCCGCCTGGCCGGCGGGTGACGCGCCGGGATGGCGCCGCCGACCCCGGGGCCCGGGGGATGACGCCCGCTGAGGACCCGGTCCCGCGTCCGAGGTCCGGTGCCGGCCGTTGCGGGAGGGCGGCCGGCCGCGCGGCCGCGGCGGCGGCGGGCTCGGGCGCGGGGGTGCCGCGCGTCCCGCCCGGGACGTCGGGCCACGGTGAAGGCCGCGCGCGGCGCGTCGGGCCACGTCGGCATACCCGAGCCCCGCGAATCCCGGTCACCGGCGGGCCCCGCGGCCGGGTCTCCCGGTGGGGCGCGGGGTCCGGATGCTCCTGTTCTGGTGCCCCCAACGGGATTCGAACCCGTGTTGCCGCCTTGAAAGGGCAGAGTCCTGGGCCACTAGACGATGGGGACGCGCGGAGGGAGATTACCCGGCCGGGCGCGCGCGAGGGCCCGGGACATGGCTGAGGCCCGGCGGGGTCCCCTCCTCACGTCGGAGAGGTCCGCCGGGCCCCGGTGACAGCAGTGGTTTGGCTGGGGACGTTGTCGCGTTCCCTGGCTGTCGCTGTGCGTGGGGAACACGCCCCTAGCTACTGCCACCTCCACAATGATCGCCCAATCGGATCACCTCCTTTCCGTGGTGAGCCCACAGTAGCGGGTGACGTGGAGGGCGCGAAACCCGCCGGCGGCGGGCGATCAGGCGTGGTCGGCCGGCGCCGCGTCTGCCGCTCGCGCGGGGGCGGGAGGGAAGACCTCCGCCGCGTCGTCCGGGCCGTCCGCGCCCACCAGGCCGTCGCGCACGAGGCGCACCAGCACGTCCACGGCCTCCGGCCAGAACTGCGCCCCGGACTCGCGCACGCATTCGGCCACCGCCTCGTCCGTGGGGCGCGGCGTGGAGTAGGTCCGCGCGATCGTCATCACGTCCCACGCGTCGGCCAGCGCCAGGATGCGGGCTCCCTCGGGGATGTCGTCGCCCGACAGATCGTCCGGATATCCGCCCCCGCCCCACCGTTCGTGGTGCCCGCGCACCCAGGCCACCTGCTGTTCGGAGAGCGCGCCGGCGACGATCTGGGCGCCCAGCTCCGAATGGGTGGTGATGAGCGCGTACTCGTCGGGGGTGAGGCGGCCGGGCTTGAACAGCACGGCGTCCGGGATACCGATCTTGCCGATGTCGTGCAGCAGGCCCGCGTCGTACAGCAGGTCTGTGCTGTGCGTGTCCCACCCGAGCTCCAGCGCGATGCGGGAGGCCAGGCTGGCGACGCGGTCGGAATGCTCTCGTGTGCTCACGTCGCGCGCGTCCACCGCCCGCGCGAGCGCGCGGATGGTGCTGAGCACCCCCTGGCGTTCCAGGTAGCGGCGGTATTCGTCACCCGACGTCACGGTGACCTCGGCGGGGTCGTACGCGACGCACCGATCCCGGCCCGTCGACTTCGCCCAGTAGCGCGCTCCGTCCGCGAGCGTGTAGAGGCCGGGGCCGTCCTCGTCGCTGACCGACGCGACGCCCGCCGAGATGGTCACGCGGCCGGCGGGTGGCACCGGCAGCCCCGCGATGGCCTGGCGGATGCGCTCGGCGACGGCCAGGGCCGGCACGGGACCGGCGCCGGGCATCAGCAGCGCGAACTTCTCGCCGCCCACGCGGGCGAACAGGTCGTCGGGACGGGCGCACGCCATCACGCGCCGCGATGTCTCGCGCAGCACCTCGTCGCCGGCGCGATGGCCGTGGAGCTGGTTGATGCGCTTGAGGTGGTCGACGTCGAACAGCACCAGGGACAGCGGGGTGCCGTGCGCGGCGGCCGCCGCCGCCTCGTCGCGCAGGCGCTCCTGGAACACGGTGTGGTTGGCGACGCCGGTGAGCGGGTCGGTGTTGTCGCGGACGCGCCGCTCCAGCTCGGCCAGGCGCGATGCGGTGACGTCCTTCAGCATCACCACGCGCCCGCTGGTGGCGCCGGCGTCGTCGTGCAGCGGCGCCGACGACAGCGACAGCCACATGCGCCCGCCCGTGCGGCGCGTGAACTCCGCCTCGTGCCCTCCCCCGTCGCCCGACAGGGCCCGGCGGAACGCTCCGCCCTGGGGACGCCCGTGATCTCCGAGACGCGCCGGTTCGCATCCCGCACCACGCCGTCGGAGTCGATCACCAGCAACCCGTCCTGCAGCGCCCGCACGATGGCCTGCGAGTAGTCGCGCTCGGGGGTGAACGGGTCGTCAGCGCCCCCGGCGCAGGCGCCCTCCTGCCCGTCGGCGCCGGCGGGCTTCCGGCCATCCGGCGGCAACCGGCGGCGGCCGGCCGCCCAGGCGGTGCGAACGGTGGCGCGAAGGAGCGACAGACGCGTGGGGAACCGCGCGTTCATGTCCGGTTCATCGACGCGCCGGCCGCCCGGCTTGACGTGTTCGCCGCCGCGGCTCGCCGGCCCAGGGCCCTTTGCCCCGGCGTCGGCCACGCCGTAGGCTTTGACCGTCCTGCCGTCACATCGGGAAAACGGGGAACGCATGGGATTCTTTTCACGGCTCGCGGCCATCATCAAGGCCAAGGTCAACAAGCTTCTGGACCGCGCCGAGGATCCACGCGAGACGCTCGACTACTCGTACGAGAAGCAGCTGGAGATGCTGACCAAGGTGCGGCGAGGCATGGCCGACGTCGCCACCGGCAAGAAGCGGCTGGACCTGCAGATCCAGCAGCTCCAGTCGGGTGTCGCGAAGCTGGAGGGCCAGGCCAAGCAGGCCCTGGGCGCCGGGCGCGAGGACCTGGCGCGCGTCGCGCTCGAGCGTAAGGCGGGGCTCATGTCGCAGATCGAGTCCATCACGGGCCAGCGCGACAACCTGCAGGCCGAGCAGGACAAGCTGGTCCTGGCCGAGCAGAAGCTGACCGCGCGGGTCGAGGCGTTCCGCACCCAGAAGGAGACCATCAAGGCGCAGTACTCGGCCGCCGAGGCCCAGACACGCATCGGTGAGGCAGTCAGCGGCATCAGCGAGGACATGGCCGACATGGGCATGGCGATGGACCGCGCCAAGCAGAAGGTCGAGACGATGCAGGCCCGCGCGGGGGCCATCGACGAGCTCATCGAGTCCGGCGCGCTCGAGGACCTCACGGGCGCCGGTGGCGACAGCATCGACCGCGAGCTCAGCAAGGTCGCGGCCGAGGGCGCCGTCAACCAGGAGTTGGAGGCGATGAAGCGGGAGATGGGCGCCGGCGGGTCGTCCGGCACGGCCACGACGGGGGGCGCGCCGTGATCGTCCGCATCATGGGCGTCGGGCAATTCCGGCTGACCGACGAGGACAAGGAGGCCGTCAACTCGGTCGACGACAAGGTGATGGCCGCCGTGGAGTCGGGAGACCAGGCCGAGTTCACGGCCGCGCTCAAGACGCTCGCCGAGCTCATCCAGGACGTCGGCGACGCCCTGGCCGACGACGAGTTCGTGGGCTCCGACGCCATCGTCCCGGACCCCGAGACGTCGGTGGACGAGGCCCGCTCCATGCTCACCGAGGAGGGCCTGATCCCCGACTAGTGCGCGTCGGCCGGCGCCGGGCGCCGCCCGGCGCCGGTTGGCAGCATGGGCGGCGATGAGCACGCCCCTGTCGGTCCTGGACCTCACGCCCGTCGCCGCCGGCACCACGTCCGCCGGGGCCGTGGCGAACACGATCGACCTGGCGCGCCGCGCGGACGGCTGGGGTTACGGTCGCTACTGGCTGGCCGAGCATCACAACACGGCCACCATGGCCTGCCCGGCCCCCGAGGTGCTGATCGGCCACGTCGCGTCGGCCACCGAACACATCCGGGTGGGGGCCGGCGGCATCATGCTGCCCAACCACTCCCCTCTGCATGTCGCCGAGGCGTTCCGGCTGCTGGAGGCGCTCCACCCGGGGCGCATCGACCTGGGCCTGGGGCGCGCGCCCGGTACGGACGGCGTCACGGCGCACGCCCTGCGCCGCGGCGCGCAGGGGGCCGACGACTTCGCCCAGCAACTGGCGATGCTGCTGGCGTTCACCGACGGGGGGTTCCCGCCGGACCACCCGTACTCGCGGGTGGCGGCGGAGCCGGCGGGCGTGCCGCTGCCGCCGGTGTGGATCCTGGGGTCCAGCGACTACGGCGCCCGCGCGGCGGCCGAGTTCGGCGTGGGCTTCGCGTTCGCGCGCCACCTCAACCCGCGCGGCGCCGCCGAGCAGATCGCGGCGTACCGGACGGCGTTCCGGCCGTCCCCGGATGTGCCGGCGCCGCGCGTCATCCTCGCCCTGTCGGCGGTGGTGGCCGGGGACGCCGACGAGGCCGCGTTCCTGGCCGGATCGATGGCCGACGCCATGATCCGCATGCGGCAGGGGCGGCCCGTGCCGCTGCCGTCCCCCGAGGACGCGGCCGCCACCGCGTACACCCCGGACGAGCGGGACCAGATCCGCCGTTACCTGCGCGCCCAGGTGCTGGGCGACGCCGCCGAGGTGCGCGCCCGTATCGACGAGCTCGCGCACGAGTGCCAGGCCGACGAGGTGATGGTGATGACGCTGCTGCACGACCATGAGGCCCGCTGCCGGTCGTACGAGGCGCTCGCCGCGGCCTGACGCGCCGCGCGCCACCACTTTCCGGCGCCTCGCCCACGACGTGCCCGCGGGCCGCTGCCCCCCCCGAAAAGGCGCGTGCGCCGGGGGACGGCGGGGAACTCGTTGCGCCCGCCCCGGGCGACACCCCCCGAACGGGGGGTTCCTCGGGCGCGCGTTGACCGGGTAGAAGGCACGCATGCGTCCCCGCCTGCTTCTGATTCCCGCCCTGGTCGCCGGCCTGGGTGCCGCGGCGCCCGCCCACGCCGCTTACTTCGCCGAGGCCACCGATCCGGCCGGCGATGCGTCCCCCGCCGCGGGCCCCGCGCGCGACGTGGTGGCCGCGGCCATCGCCTACGACCCCCGCACGGGCAGACTGCAGGGCATGGTCCGCCTGGCGGGCACGGCCGACGACGACACCAACGCGTTCGTCGGCCTCTTCGCCGGGCGAACGAGCCCGACGGGCTGCGACCGGTACCCGGCCATCGGCCTCACGACGTACACCGGCGACGTCGACGGCGACTGGGTGTTCCTCCCCGCCCCGGGGGCCCAGGCGGAGCGTGGGTACGCGCGCAGGACGGGGTACGGGACCCCCCAGCTCGTGTTCGACGCGTCCGCCCGGGAGCTTACGGGGCGCGACGTGGACTGCTTCGTGGTGTCGGTGACGGAGCCCGGGGACGGCGCCGTGACGTACGACACCGTGGGCCCGGTGCGCCTGGTCGGTCAGCCGGAGCTGGGCATGGCCGCCCGCGGGGTGCCGACCGTGATGCCCGCCGGGGCATCGCGCAACGTCACCCTGCGGTTCGCCAACCCCGGGCACGCCGCCACCGGCCGCCTGCGGCTGAGCGTGCGCGCGGGGCGCGGGCTGACGGTGCGGTACCCCCGCGTCGTCCCGTCGGTGCGGCCGGGGGCGCGCCGGACGGCGAAGGTCGTCCTGACGCTCACCGGCCGGGCGCGGGCGTCGACGCCCCTCACCATCACGGCGACGGCCGGCAAGCTGCGATCCACCCTGACGAAGACCATCTACCTACGGCGGCCGGCGAAGGGCGGCGGCGGCGGTCCGTCGACGCCGTGGTGCCTGCGGTGGCAGCCCGACCTGTCTGGCGATACGGGCGGGTCGCTGGTGCGCGCGCCGTGCTGAGCCGGCGGGCCGTCGTGGCGGTGCCCGGGCGGCGGACGCGCGGTGACGTCCGCGGACACCCCTGAGGCCTCGTCGTCGTCGGGCGCGCGACGGTTCTCGGCATCCGCCGGGGTTTCGGAGCGCACGCGGTCGTCCTCCCGGACGCCGGCCACCCGTTCGGGTTCGGGCATGCCGGCGAGGCCGTCGCCCGCGGCCCAGGCCCAGCGCGCGGCCGTCGAGTCGAGCCAGGTACGTGCCGGCCGCGGGGTCCGACGCCGTCCGAGGGTACGCCCTCAAGAACGCGCGCTGAAGCGATACCCAGGTGTTCGACGCGACCGACCGGTCCCTGGCGGGACAGGCGGTGGACTGCCTCGCGTGGCCGTCGACGAACCCGGAAACAGCGCCGTCCACCACGACGAGATGGGGGCCCATCGCGTTGGCGGGGCAGCCCGAGCTGGGAATGGTTGAGGCGGGGGTACCGCCCGTGATGGCCCCCGGGGGCGCTCCCGCACCGTGACGCTGCGGTTCGCTACCCCCGGTCACGCGCGGACGGGAGTGATGCGGCTAAGGGTTGGCCCGGCTCGTGGCCTGCAGGCGCGATACCCGCGGAGGGTCGCGTCCCTGCGGCCCGGCGCCCGCTCCACGGCGCGGCTGGTGTGGACGCTCGCCCCGCGGGCGCGGGTCGTGGACGCCGCTCATCATCACCGCGGCGTCGGGCCGGCTCCGCACCCGCCTCGAAAAGACCATCCACCTGCGGCGCCCCGCGGGTGGCGGGGAGACGGCCGCCGGAGGCCCCAGCTGTGCAGCCGCTGGCAGACGGCCTGTCAGGGCAGGCCGTCGGCGGTCCTCGTTCCCTGCTGATGCGGACGGCCGGGCGGTGCGGGCCCGGTCAGTCCTCCCGGTGCCGCCGGGTGTCCTCCTCCTCGGCGAACGCGTCCTCGCGCCGCCGCAGATCCTCCACCTCGTCGTCGTCGAGGTCCTCGCGGGCCTCGGCCTCGGCCTCGGATTCGGCGCGCACGTACTGCTCGCCCGACGTGTCGGCGCCCTCGTCGGGCTCCGGCATGCTGGCCAACCCCTCACCGTCGTCGCGCGGCACGTACGACGGGTCGTTCACGTACTGCTGGCCCGACGTGTCAGCGCCCTCGTCGGGCTCCGGAGGGCTGGCCAGCCCCTCGCCCTCGTCGGGCGGGACGAAGGATGGGTCGCCGGTGGGCCCCTCACCCCGGGCTTCCCGACCCTCGTGGCGGCTGGGCGGGCCGTCGAGCCCGTGGCCCTCGGACCGGCGGAGTCTGTCGTCGTCCTGCGGCACGTGGTCCCCCTTGGTCGGCGTGCGGATGCCCGAACCTAGGCCCGCGCGCGCGGGGCCGTCAACCCCGGCCGCGGGCGTGTGACGCCGCGAGCGCCATGCGACGCACCGCCTCGTCGATGATCTCGGGCGACGTCGCGTAGTTGAAGCGGGCGAAGCCGTGCCCGCCGTCGGGGTCGTAGATCAGCCCGGACGACAGGGCCACGCGGCCCAGGCGCAGGAACCCGGCCGCGGGGTCGGGCCCCATGCCCAGCTCCCGGCAGTCGAGCCACGCCAGGTACGTCGCCGCCGCCGGGGCGACCCGCACGGCCGGCAGGTGCTCGGCCAGCAACCGGGACAGCAGCTCGCGGTTGCGCGCCAGCTCGGCGCGGGCCGCCACCAGCCAGGGGCCCCCGTCGCGATACGCCGCGGTCTGCGCGAGGATCGCGACGTGCTGGGCGCCGTGACGCACCACGTCGTGCAGCTGGCCCACCGCGTCGCGGGCGTCGTCGCCGGGCAGCACCAGCGCGGCCCTCAGCCCGGCGAGGTTCCACGACTTGCTGGCCGACGTCACCGCGATGCCGCGCTGCGCCCCGGGCAGGGTGAGATAGGGCACGAACTCCCCGTCGCGGTGGGCCAGCGGCGCGTGGATCTCGTCGGCGATCACCCTCACGCCCGCCCGGTCGGCCAGCTCGGCGAGCGCGCCCAGCTCGCTCGCCGTGTGCACGGTCCCGGTGGGGTTGTGCGGGCTGCACAGCAGGTACGCGGCACCCGGCCCCGCGTCGGCGAACGCGCGCTCGAGGGCGGCGAGGTCGAGGCGGCCGTCCCCGCCCAGGCGGGCCTGCACCAGCCTGCGCCGAGTGGAGGCCACGAACCCGAAGAACGAGTCGTACACCGGCGGGCTGATCACCACTGCAGCGCCCGGCGGCGTAAGGGCGTGGATGAGCTCCGCGATCCCGGTCATCACGTCGGCCACCACCACCGCGCGGCCGGGCGCTGGCGACCACCCCCAGGCGTCGGCGGCGAACGCCGCGAACGCCTCCGCCAGCGGCGGGTACCACCCGTAGCCCAGGTCCCCCCGGGCGATGGCGCCGGTCGCGGCGGCCACGGCGGGGGGACACGGATCGGCGTCCATCTCGGCGACCCACACGGGCACGACGTCCGCGGGGTGAAAACGCCACTTGACGCTGGTGTGGCGCGCGCGGTTCTCGTCCAGCGACCCGTGGAAGACCGGGCCGGTCAGGGCGCGGCCTTCCGCGCCGCCTACGCCACCGGCGATTTCACGCCCTCACGCACCTCGGGGGCCTGCAGGCGCTCGTCCTCGGCGGCCTCGTCGTTGTCCTTGGTCTGTGACTCGCGCTCGGCCTTCACGCGACCCAGGTACGCCTCGACCTCGTGGCGTCGCTCGTCGTCGGACCAGCCGAGGACGCCCTGCATGATCGCGGCCACTCGCTCGGCCGTCTCGGTGCCGCGGTGCTTGGTCTCGATGCTGATGCGGGTGCGGCGGGTGAGCACGTCCTCCACGTGCAGTGCGCCCTCGTGGGTGGTGGCGTAGAGCGCCTCCACCTGCAGGTACTCGTCCGCTCCGGGCAGCGGCTCCAGCAGCGAGCGGTCGTCGCCGCCGGTGGCGACGACCTCGAAGATGCGCGACCCGTAGCGGTCGAGCAGGTGCTGCACGCGGGAGGGGTGGATGCCGAACCGGTCGGCCAGCGCATCGACCTGGTTCACCAGCGCGTGGTACCCGTCGGCGCCCATCAGGGGGATGTTCTCGGTCACCGAGGGCTTCACCGCACCGGGCAGGTCCTTGGCCGCGGCGTCGACCGCGTCGGCCGCCATCACCCGGTAGGTCGTGTACTTGCCGCCCGCGATGCTGATGAGCCCCGGCGCCACTTGGGCCACCGCGTGCTCGCGCGAGAGCTTCGACGACTGCTCGCTCTCGCCCGCCAGCAGCGGCCGCAGGCCCGCATACACGCCCTCGATGTCGTCGTGGGTGAGCGGGACGGCCAGCACCTCGTTGACGTGCTCGAGGATGTAGTCGATGTCGGCCTTGGTCGCGGCCGGGTGCGCGAGATCGAGCTTCCAGTCGGTGTCCGTGGTGCCCACGATCCAGTGCGCCTTCCACGGGATCACGAACAGCACCGACTTCTCGGTGCGCAGGATGATCCCCGACTCCGAGGGGATCTTGTCGCGAGGCACCACCAGGTGTACGCCCTTGGAGGCCCGCACGTTGAACCGTCCGCGCCCGCCCGACAGGCGCTGCAACTCGTCGGTCCACACCCCGGTGGAGTTGATGACCACGCCGCCGCGGACGTCGGCCTCCTCACCGGTCTCGATGTCGCGCACCTTCACGCCCACCACCCGGTCGGCCTCCTTGAGGAAGTCGACCACCTGCGTGGACGTGCGGACCACGGCCCCGTGCGATGCGGCCGTGCGGGCCACCGTCATGGTGTGGCGGGCGTCGTCCATCTTGCCGTCGTAGTAGACGATGCCGCCGATGAGGGCGTCGCGCTTGAACGCGGGCACCAGGCGCAGCGCGCCCTCACGGGTGAGGTGCTTGCCGGCCGGAACCGACCGCGCGCCGCCCATGCGGTCGTACATGGCGACGCCGGCGCCGATGTACAGGCGGTCCTTGACCCTGTTCTTCAGCGGGAACAGGAACGAGACGGGCTTCGCCAGGTGCGGGCACAGCCGGGTCAGCATCAGCTCACGCTCGTGCAGCGCCTCGCGCACCAGCCCGAACTCCATCATCTCGAGGTAGCGCAGGCCGCCGTGGAACAGCTTGGACGAGCGCGACGACGTGCCGGACGCGAGGTCGCGCGCCTCGACCAGCGCCACCTTGAGGCCCCTCGTGGCGGCGTCCAGGGCCGAGCCGCAGCCGACGATGCCGCCTCCGATGATCACGACGTCGAACCGCTCGTCGCGCAGTCGATCGAGGCTGGCGCGCCGCTCGTGGGGGCCAAGGCGCCCGCTCTGCACGGTTGCGGTGGATGCGTCGGTCATCGGTGAGGCCCCTTTCGCGCGCCTGACTCGGGTCGTGCCGCCCCCTGACCATAGGGCCGGCGGGTGCGGTGCGTCCAGTTCGGCCGTACCCGGCCGGCCTACCCGTGATTCATCGTGAAACGGAATCAATCGAATAGTTCACGGGGGGTGGACCAATGCAATAGCTTGTGACAAAGATCACGGGGGAGGGCCGGGCCTGTGCCGTCCGTGCCCCCCGCCTTTTTTCATTCGACCTAAGGAGCTGACAGCTTGGACATCACCAACGGTCAGATCTTCCTGTACGAGTTCCTGGGGACCGCAACCCTGATCCTGCTCGGTTGCGGCGTCGTCGCCAACGTCGCCCTCAAGGGCACGAAGGGCAACGGCGGTGGATTCCTCCTCGTGAACTTCGGCTGGGGTCTGGCGGTGTTCATGGGCGTGTACGTGGCGTTCAAGTCCGGCGCGCACCTGAACCCCGCCGTCAGCCTCGGGCTGTTGCTGAAGGGCCAGGACGCAGGGGGGATCGACTTCGGTCAGTTCGTCATCTACGTGCTCGGCCAGTTCGCCGGCGCGTTCGTCGGAGCGGTGCTGTGCTGGCTTGCGTACAAGGACCACTTCGACGCGGAGGAAGAGCCCGCGAACAAGCTGGGCGTCTTCTCGACCGGTCCGGCCATCCGCAGCTACGCGTGGAACGTCGTCACGGAGGCCATCGGGACGTTCGTGCTGGTCTACTGGGTGCTCATCTCGGGCGGTTCCCCCAGCGGACTCGGCCCGCTCGCCGTGGCGCTCGTCATCGTCGGCATCGGCGCCAGCCTCGGCGGCCCGACGGGGTACGCCATCAACCCGGCCCGTGACCTGGGGCCGCGCATCGCGCACTTCGTCCTGCCCATCAAGGGCAAGGGTGACTCCGACTGGGGTTACTCGTGGGTGCCGGTCGTCGGTCCCATGATCGGCGCCGCCCTGGCCTTCCTTCTCTACAAGGCCACGGGCGTGCAGGACCTGATCGACAAGATCGGGACGCCGTAGCGCCACGCTGACCGGCCGCGCGGCACGGCGCCGCGCGGCCGACCGCTTTCTGGGCCGGGGCGGGTGCCCGCGTGCCACCCGTCCCCTCCGGGCCCTCGTTTCGTCACGCCGAAGGGACAACGATGAGCGATCAGAAGTACGTCGCCGCGATCGACCAGGGCACCACGTCCACCCGGTGCATGATCTTCAACCACGAGGGTCGTGTGGTCGCGGTGGACCAGAAGGAGCACGAGCAGATCTTCCCCAAGCCGGGATGGGTCGAGCACGACCCCGTGGAGGTCTGGGAGAACACCCGTGCGGTCACGGCCGGTGCCCTCGCGAAGGCCGACATCAAGGCCGACTCCATCGCGGCCGTGGGCATCACGAACCAACGCGAGACGGCGGTGGTGTGGGACAAGAACACGGGTGAGCCGGTCTACAACGCCATCGTGTGGCAGGACACCCGCACGGACGGCATCGTCGACCGCCTGGGCGGATCGGACGGGGCCGACAAGTACAAGGCCAAGGTTGGCTTGCCGCTGGCAACGTACTTCTCGGGCCCGAAGGTCACATGGATCCTCGAGAACGTCGACGGCGCCAAGCAGAAGGCCGAGGCCGGCGACCTCATCTTCGGCAACATGGACACGTGGGTCATCTGGAACCTCACCGGCGGCCCCGACGGCGGTACGCACATCACCGACGTGACCAACGCGTCGCGCACGATGCTGATGGACCTCGACACTCTGCAGTGGGACGAGGGGATCGCGAAGGACATGGGCATCCCCATGTCGATGTTGCCCGAGATCCGCTCGTCCTCGGAGGTCTACGGCGAGGGACGCGCGCAGGGCTCGCTGGCGGGCGTGCCGGTCGCGGGCGACCTGGGCGACCAGCAGGCCGCCACGTTCGGCCAGGCGTGCCTCGAGGTGGGCATGGCCAAGAACACGTACGGCACGGGCAACTTCATGCTCATCAACACGGGCGAGGAGAAGATTCCGTCCAAGAACGGCCTCCTCACGACGCTCTGCTACAAGATCGGCGACAACAAGCCGATCTACGCGCTCGAGGGTTCCATCGCCGTCACCGGGTCGCTGGTGCAGTGGATCCGCGACAACCTCAAGATGATCTCCGACGCGTCGGAGATCGAGGACCTCGCGAAGAGCGTCGACGACAACGGCGGCGCGTACGTGGTGCCGGCGTTCTCGGGTCTGTTCGCGCCGTACTGGCGCAGCGACGCGCGCGGCGCCATCGTGGGCCTCACGCGCTACGTCAACCGCGGCCACATCGCCCGCGCGGTGCTCGAGGCCACGGCGTTCCAGACCCGCGAGGTGCTGGACGCCATGAACGCCGACTCCGGCGTGGACCTCACCGAGCTGAAGGTCGACGGCGGCATGGTCATCAACGAGACGCTGATGCAGTTCCAGGCCGACATCCTGGGCGTGCCGGTCATCCGGCCGGTGGTCAACGAGACCACGGCGCTGGGCGCCGCGTACGCGGCGGGCCTGGCCGTGGGCTACTGGGAGTCCGAGGACGACATCCGCAAGAACTGGGCCGAGGACAAGCGCTGGGAGCCCAAGATGGACGACGCTGAGCGCGAGCGCCTGTACCGCCAGTGGAAGAAGGCCGTCACGAAGACGTTCGACTGGGTCGACAAGGACGTGGAGAAGGCCGAGTCCGAGCAGGAGTAGGACGCGGGCCGGGTGCGGCGGGTCCCGCGGACCCGCCGCCCCGTTGGCCCGCCCGGCGTGGCCGGGGCCTGCCGCACGGGGCGGCGCCCCGTCCGCTTCGCCACCCGTAACGAGAGCGTGGAGCGGTGGGTCGAGCATGGCGAGGGGGCGCTTTCCGCGACCCGCAGCACAACGATCGGGGATCCCTGCTCAGGAGACTTACGGCGGTGTCCGCGGCCACCGCGACGATGTCGGCGTTGATCGCTTTCGCGCCCACCCAGGCGTCCGCCATCGGCGTCAAGAAGTGCGGAAAGGTCAACAACTACCGGCTGCAGGTGGAGACCGGGGGCATCTCGTGTGCCTCCGCCAAGACAACGGTCCGCGCGTACCTCGGGAGGATCAAGCGCGGAGCGTGTCCGACGGCCGGGATCTGCACTCTTCCGGTGCGTGGCTTCATGTGCTCGACGGCGAGCGCCGGGGGCAAGCGGGCGGGGACCTGCCTCAAGGCCACCAGCATGATCGTCTGGTACCGGCGGTAGACCTCGTGGGGCGGCCGCCCGGTCGGACGGCCGCCCCACGCGTACTCAGCCGTCGACCACCGAGGTGACGGCGAAGTCCTTGTCCATCAGGACCGTGACGCGCGTCCCGTCGGCCTTCGTCAGGTGCGCCTCGTACGCGGCGCCCTGATCGGCGTCGGTCTCGACGCGGTCGACGGTCGCGCCGGGCACCTTCGCCAGGGCCGCGGCCTTCGCCTTGTCGGCCGCATCGCCCGTCAGCTGCTTCTCGGCACCGCGGGGCCCGTGCGGGCCCCCGCCGCCCCGGCCCATGCCGGTGCTCACCGAGGTGACGGCGAAGTCGGCGTTCAGGGTGACGCGCACGTGGGTGCCGTCGTTCTTCACCGCGTGGGCCTCGTAGCCGTTGCCGGTGCGGGCCTTGTGGGCGTGGTCGACCGTCGCGCCCGGCAGCTTGTCGGTGACGGCGGCCTTGATCTTGGCCAGCGTCGCGGCCGGGACGTCGGCGGGCCGCGGGCCGCGGAATCCGGGCGGTCCGCCCCGCATCCCCATGCCGGTGCTCACCGAGGTGACGGCGAAGTCGGCGTCGAGCTGTACGAAGGCCCTCGTGCCGTCGCTTCTGGTGATGTGGGCGTGGTACCCCTGCGGGTCCTTCTCGGCGCGGTCCACGGTGGCGCCCGGCACCTTCGCCGTGACCGCCGCCGTGATCTTGGCCAGCGTGTCTCCCGTCACCTGCTCCTGCTGCGGCGGCGCCTGGGGGGCGCCCGCGGGCGGCTGCGGCGCCGCGCCGTTGGTGCCGGTCGTGTTGGTCTTGGCGGCCAGCGCCCACCCCCCGCCGCCGAGGACGGCGGCGGTGGTGAGCGTGGCCAGGGCCTTCTTGGACTGGTTCATCATCGTGGGGGTCTCCTGTCGTCGCGCGTCGTGCCGTGGGGCACCGGGTCACGCGATCAAGGAAAGCGGGCGTTCCTGAGAGCCGGCTGGGAGTCGCGCGAACGTCGCGGCGTCGCGGCTTGAGAGGACGCTGAGAGCCCTTCGTGGGTGGCCGCGCCGCCGTCGCCCTCGCCCCCACGGGCGGCGACGGCGCGGCACGCGTCGCCGATGGCGGCCCACGGCCCGTCGCGCCCGGGGCGGGTGACCAGGTAGACGGGGGCGCCCGCCGGGTGGCCGGTGGGCGACGGCGGTCGGTCGAACACGCCCCCGACCCCGGGACGCTCCGCTCCCGCGGGGGACGCCGCGTCCGCGGGGTGGAGCGCCTCCACCCGCAGCCCGGGCGTCCCGGTCACCTGGAACACCAGGCACGCGTCGGCCCGCCCCTCGCGCACGTCCGACACGGCGTCCGCGTCGCCGCGGCTCCGGGTGTCCACCGCGTGCCCCCGGCGTGCGAGCTCGCCCACCACCGGGGGCAGGACTCGCTCCAGGCCCGCTCCGTGGGCCAGCCGCAACCGCCCCGGCGCGCCCGCGCGGGCGGCCGCCAGCGCGTCGTCGATCTCGCCCAGCACCCGGGTGAGGCGTTCGTGCAGTTCGCGCCCGGCGGGCGTCAGCTCGACTCGGCGCGTCGTGCGCGTGAAGAGCGGGCGCCCCAGCGCGGCCTCCAGGCTGCGCACCTGGGCGCTCAGCGAGGGCTGCGACAGATGCAGGCGCTCGGCGGCCCGCGTGAAGCTCAGCTCGTCCGCGACGGCCACGAAGTACCGAAGCTGAATCAGCGTGGTCACCACCGGGCCACCGTAGCGTCCGCGTGGCGATCCGGTAACCCCCGCATCATGGCCCGTGGCACAGGGCGGCCCGGTGGGCTCCAGCGGCTATCGTGCACCCGTCCCCGCACCCGAAAGGACACCGTGACCCAGACCGATGCCCTGCCCACCGACGCGCTGGTGGTCTACCTCTCGTGCGAGTTCGGCCTCACCCAGAACCTGCCCATCTACTCCGGCGGGCTCGGGATGCTGGCCGGCGACCACCTCAAGGCCGCCTCGGACCTGGGCGTACCCCTGGTCGGGGTGGGGTTGTTCTATGCCCACGGCTACTTCCGCCAGGAGCTCTCGCCGGACGGACATCAGGTCGCGGCGTACGACCGGAACGACCCGGCGCAGATGCCGCTGCAACTGGTGACGGACGCCGCCGGAGAGCCCCTCGAGGTCGCCGTGACCCTGGTGGGAGAGGCGGTACGCCTCCGGGTCTGGCGGTACGACGTCGGCACGGTGCCGCTCTACCTGCTCGACACCGACGTCGAGGGCAACTCCGCCGACGCGAGGGCGATCACCGACACGCTGTACGGCGGCGACCGGATCACCCGCATCCGCCAGGAGATGGTGCTGGGGGTCGGCGCCTGGCGCCTGCTGCGGGCCCTGAAGCAGGCCCCCACCGTGCTGCACCTCAACGAGGGGCACTCCGCGTTCGTGCAGGTGGAGCGCCTGCGTGAGCTCGTGAACGTGAAGGGCATGACGCTCGACGAGGGCCTCGACGCGCTCCGGCGCGGGTGCGTGTTCACCACCCACACGCCGGTGCCGGCCGGCAACGAGCAGTTCACCACCGAGCTGATCTCCGAGTACCTCACCCCGATACTGACCGAGATCGGCCTGCCGCTGTCCCGGTTCCTCGAGCTGGGGCGGGTGACGCCGGACGGCGACGGGTTCGGCATGACCCCGTTCGCCCTGCGCACCACGCAGGCCGCGAACGGCGTGGCGCAGCTTCACGGCGAGGTCGCCCGCGAGATGTGGGCGCCGATGTGGCCGGACCTCAAGGTCAAGGACGTGCCGATCGGGGCCGTCACGAACGGCGTGCACGCGCCGACATGGACGGGACGGCCGGTCGCCGCGCTGCTGGAGGGGGCCGGTATCGACGTCGCCGCTCGCCCCCAGGACACCCCCTGGGGCTCCGCGCGCGACATCGACGCCGCGGCGGTGTGGGCGGCGAAGAACACGGCCCGGCAGGAGCTGATCACCGCGCTGCCCGGGGCGCTGGAGGGCACGGGGGCGAGCGACGCGGACATCGCGACGGCCGCAGGCCTGCATCCGGACGCGCTCACCATCGGGTTCGCGCGCCGCTTCGCCACGTACAAGCGCGCGGGCCTGCTGTTCAGCGACCTGGCCCGCCTCGAGCGCCTGGTGGGTGACGCCGAGCGGCCCGTCCAGGTGTTGTTCGCGGGTAAGGCCCACCCCGCCGACTCCGAAGGGCAGGCGCTGATGGCGCACGTGGTCGAGTGGACGCGGACATCGGCGTTGCGGGACCGGATGGTGTTCCTCGTGGGCTACGACATGGATCTGGCGCAGCGCCTCGTGGCCGGCGTCGACGTGTGGCTCAACAACCCGCGCCGCCCTCAGGAGGCGTCGGGCACGTCGGGCATGAAGGCAGCGCTCAACGGCGCGCTCAACGTGTCGATCCCGGACGGCTGGTGGCCGGAGGCCGACCCGGGTACCGGGTGGACCATCGGCGACGAGGCGTGGGCGGAGCAGGGCGTCGAGCGCGACGCGAAGGACGCCGAGTCGCTGTACGCGCTGCTGGAGGGCGAGGTGGTGCCCACGTTCTACGACCGTGACGCCGACGGCGTCCCGGTGCGGTGGATCGAGATGAGCCGCAACGCCATCGCCGGCGCCGGCGAGTTCTTCACCACCGCCAGGATGGTCGACCAGTACGTGCGGGAGTACTACGTCCCGGCCGACCGCGCGTCGCGGGCGCTGCCCACCGGCGGGCTGTAGGCGCAGGGGGGCGCCGTGGCCGTCGTCGAGATCCCCGTGCGGGGCGCGTTCGCCCTGGCCGAGGGGATGCGGCTGGGCTTCGGCCACCGGGTGAGCGCGGACGACGACGACGCGATGCGCATGGCGTTCGTGCTGGACGGTTACCGTGAGCCCGCGGCCGTGGCGGTGACCCAGCCGGCCCCCGACCTGGTGCGCGTGGACGTGGTGGCGGGCGACCCGGACGCCGCGGCCCGCCAGACGGCCCGCATCCTGTCGCTGGACGTCGACGGCACCCGGTGGGACGCCCTCGCGGCGTCGGACCCCCTCTTGTCGCGCGTTGTCGCGGCCCGCCCCGGCCTGCGGCCCCCGCTGTTCCACAGCGCGTACGAGTGCCTGCTGTGGGCAGTGCTGTCGGCCCGCCGGCCCGCCGCGCGGATGGCGGTCGTGCGCGACCGCTTCGCGGCCGAGCACGGCGCCGTGTTCGACGTCGCGGGACAGACCGTCGCGGCGATGCCGGTTCCCGAGCGCATGGCCGAGATCACGGCCTTCGAGGGGCTGCCGGACGTCATCCTGGAGCGCATGCGCGCCATCGGCGCCGAGGCCGCCGCGGGCCTGCTGGACACCGAGGCCCTGCGCGCCCGCGACCCGGATGAGGTGGCCGCCGAGCTGCGCCGCCTCCCGGGCATCGGCCCGTTCTCTTCCGAGATGGTGACCGTGCGCGCGCTGGGGCATACCGACGCGCTGCCGTCGGACGAGCCCCGCGTGCGCGCCGCGGCCGCGGGGCTGCTGGGCCGCGACGCGCTGTCGCAGGCCGAGTTCACCGAGATGGCCGAGGCGTGGCGCCCGTGGCGCACGTGGGCCGTCGTGGCGATCCGCGCCGGCGCCCCCCTGGTCGACCGCTGATCCCGCGCCCCGCTGTACGGTGTGACCCGTGAAGCTCCTGTTCGACCTGCTCCCCGTGGCGCTGTTCTTCGCGGTGTTCAAGTACGCGGACGCCCACAAGGCGTGGGCCGCGTCGTTCGCCACGGCCCACCTGGGGTTCATGGTCAGCGGCGGCACGGTGGGCGAGAAGGAGGCCCCCGTCCTGCTGGCCACCGTCGTCGTCATCGCCGCGACGGCCCTGCAGGTGCTGTACCTGCGGCTGCGAAAGCAGGAGATCCCCAAGATGCTCTGGGTCAGCCTGGGGCTGATCGTCGTGCTGGGTTCCCTGACCATCTACCTCAAGAGCGAGACGTTCATCAAGTGGAAGCCGACGCTGCTGTACTGGGCGTTCGCGGCCGTCATCGCGCTGGCCCCGTGGGTGGCCGGCAAGAGCGTCCTCAAGGCCCTTCTGGGCGGCCAGTTCACGCTGCCGGACGAGGTCTGGCGGCGCCTGACGTGGGCGTGGGTGGCGTTCTTCGCGGCCATGGGGTTCCTGAACCTGTGGGTGGCGTACACGCTGTCGACCGACGCCTGGGTGAACTTCAAGCTGTTCGGCGGCTTCGGGCTGGTGATGGCGTTCATGGTCGCCCAGGCCCTGTACCTGTCGCGCCACGTCGCGGAGGAACCCGGGGGCGAGTGACCTCCCGTATGCTCCCCGCGGGCCGTTAGCTCAGCTGGTAGAGCAGGGGACTTTTAATCCCAGGGTCACAGGTTCGAGTCCTGTACGGCCCACCCAAGTTGTCTTACGGGAACACGCGACATCGGAAGATGTGGAGTGTTCCCGTTTGGCCTCCTTGCCTCTGGTCGTCTCTCGAACGATGGTCGCGAACGGTTCTGCGAGGTGCGGGTGGAGCTGCTCGTCCTCGGTGACTTCCAAGCGCGTGTAGAACGCTTGGTTCGCCAGTCTCCTGGCCCCGTCGTCGGAGTGGGCGTAGGCGTGGTGCGCGTCGGTGAGGAGCCGCAGGCTGTCGTGGAGGAACGCGCGGCCGCCGGCGTGTTGTTCGTCGTGCTCACTGAGGCGGTGCTCGATGTCGGCGAGTCCGGCGCGGATGCGGTCTTGGTGCCGTTTGAGAGTTGGCAGGTCGATGGCGTCGGCGAAGTGTGCGGCCAGGAGCTTGTCGCTCTCGGCTTCGAGCCGAGTCCGGTTCGCGGTGAGGTCGGCGAACTCTTGATCGCGTCTCGCTCCGCGCTGGCCGAACGCGGCGTCGACCTCGGCGGCGAGGTGTCGGTAGTCGTCTTCGCTGATTGTGATGTTGGCGTAGGAGTCCTCGACCAGGCGTTCGGCAACCTGCACGGGCACTGCCCGTCGGGTGCAGGCGGTGCGCTTGGATGCTCTGCCGGAGCAGACGAAGTAGGCGTAGGTCGTGCCTCTCGGATTGGTGGCGAAGTCGAGCAGCATCCTCGACCCGCAGGTTCCGCAGTGCAGCAGACCTTTCAAGTGATGGGCGTGCTGAACGTGTCGGGTTGCGTGCGCGTTGTGCGCCTTCAGCAGAGATTGCACCTGATCGAAGAGTGCTGGCTCCACGATGGGCTCGTGCGCGCCGGGGTGAAGCGCGCCCTTGTAGCGGATCACTCCGGCGTAGTACGGGTTCGTCAACACGCGGTAGAGGGCGTTCTTCCCCAGCGGCTTCGACGGACGCTTTGGCGACGGCACCGACACCAGGCCTCGCGCCGTGAGGTCGCGGAGCAGCGCAGTCACGGAAGTCTCGCCCTTGGCGTACTGCTCGAACGCCCACGCGATGAGCGGGGCGCGTTCGGGATCGACCTTGACTGTGCGCACCTCGCGGCCTTGGTCGTCGGTGCGGCGTACGTTCAGGTAGCCGATGGGTGCACGCATCGGTGTGCCGCCCTGCGCGACCTTCTGCGACAGGCCCTTGGTGACCTCGGTGGCAAGGTTCCGGCTGTAGAACTCCGCGATGCTCGACATGATGCCGTGGACGAGCATCCCCGACGGGGTTTGGTCGATGGACTCCGTTGCCGACACGAGCGTGACTCCGGCAGCAAGCAACGCTTCGTGAATCTTCACGTCGTCGGCGCGGTTGCGGGCGAGCCGATCAAGCTTATGCACGATGCAGAAGGTGACGCGGGTCGCGGCGATGAACGCCAGCATGTCCTGCAACCCGTCACGGTCTGCGGAACGCGCGGACTCCCCGGCGTCGATGAACTCGCGCACGACCCGCGCTCCCAGCTCGTCGGCCTTCCGCGAGTTGGCCTCACGCTGGGCCGGAATCGAGAAACCTTCCTCGGTGCCGCCACGCTCGGCCTGCTCCCGCGTCGACACACGCAGATAGGACACCGCGAGCAGCACCGGGGTGCCCGCCTCAACGGCGGTATCGGTGGTGGCCGTGTTGCTCATGGTGGGCCTCCTTGCGGGAGTGGTGCTTGCTCTCGATTCTCTCGCGCACCCCCGACAAACGGAAAGGCCTGAGGTGCTTCGGCGAGCTCGTCCGGCAGTTGGAGCCCGTACGGGTCGGGCTCGCCAGCGACCCAGGCGCGGTGACGTGCCTCGGCGATGTTCAGCACCCACTCGATGAGCTTGCCCAGGTCAGGCTCATCACGCCGCGTCACGCGCAGCCGAAGGTTCCTCGCATCAGCATCAGAGTTCATGCCAGGAAGGTGCGCAGCACTTCCCAAAACGCGAACGCCCAGACGAACTACCGCCCGCCGTACGACCCTCATCTGAGGGGACACGCCTCTTGCAAGTCGAGGACCGTACTACTCCGTATGGAATTGTCTTGACGTCAGACTACGCCTCTTCACGGTCCGGGAACAGGTAGAACGCGATCTTCGGCAACCTGACCAGCCCGCGCCCAAGCGCCGCAGTGAACAGCTCCTCAGCGAGGTGCTCGAACTCGGGAGCGAGGAAGCGGGCGGCTGCGCCAGCCACCTCAGGGTCTTCGGCAGGGTCGTCGGCGCGGAGCATCACCACGATCGCGCCGCGGATGTCGTCACACCAGTCCTGGGTCGCTTGCGCGAGCGGCTTGATCGCCCCGGCCACCCCGTCAGCCATCAGCCGGATCAGCGCCTGACCCTCGCGACGATCAAACAGACGGTCGAGCGCGGCGACAATGTGCTCACGCGCCGCCTCAACGTCTGCGCCGTGAGGTGTGGGGGTACCTTCGAGGAACGCGAGGGTGCTTGCCCGCATGTGGCTGATCGCGTCCAGGGCGAGGCCTTCCTTCCCCTTGCCAGGGAAGTGGTGGTACATGCTGCCCTGCCCGATACCGGAGCGTTGCTGGATCATCACCGGACTCGTCGCCTCGAACCCACGCTCCGAGAGCAACTTGCATGTCGCGGCCACGAGCTTCTGCTTCGAGTCATACGCTGGACGACCCGGCCCCCGCCGCTCCACCACCCTGATCACACTCCTTACTGCCGAGTGGCTTCTCTGGCCGCACCGGTCAATTCCATACAGAGTAGTACGGACCTTGATCTGCAAGACGCGTGGCCTTCGCCAAGCAGGGACTGGGGGCAAGGTGGACCGGCCCTTCGAGTGGGTTCCTCAGGTCCGACGCGCTGATCGCCGGGTCAGGAAGACCAGCCGCCGAGGAGTCGACGCACCTGAGCCTGTGGATAACCCTCCTGGAATGTCAGAGGCGTGCGGCACCATGTCCTGATCGACCACGATCCCCAGGA
>JAGQUM010000086.1 GCA_020438485.1 Thermoleophilia bacterium
CGCGGCCCGCCGCCCCCGCGCCCTCCCGCGCCGCCGCCCCCGCGCGGCAGGCCCCCGCCCCCGCCGAGGGCTCGCCCGAGTACGTGCGATTCTGCGAGGGCGTCCGCAAGGCCACGGGCATCGACCTGGGCCAGTACCGGCCCGCCCAGATGGAGCGCCGCCTGCGCTCGTTCGCCCAGCGCCAGGGCGTGAACGACCTCGACCAGTACCTGGCCTCGCTCGTCCGCGACCGCGCGGCAATGGACGCGTTCCTCGACCGCATGACGATCAACGTGTCGGAGCTGTTCCGCAACCCGGAGCGCTTCGAGGATCTCGAGAAGACGGTCATCCCGAGCCTGCTGCGCCGCTCGGGCAGCCTCAAGATCTGGAGCGCCGGCTGCTCGTACGGCGCCGAGGTCTACTCGCTGATGATCCTCCTGAAGGAACTCGCGCCGTCGGGCCGCCACGACGTGCTTGCCGCGGACATCGACAACCGCATCATCGCGCGGGCCAAGGAGGGCAGGTTCGCCCCGTCCGACATGCGCAACGTGACGCCGGCCCGTCGCAACAAGTGGTTCGCCGAGCAGGAGGGCCCCACCTGGCAGGTGGCGCCGGAGCTGCGGCGTGCCGTGACGTTCCGCCAGATGGACCTGCTGCGCGACCGGTTCGACTCGGGCTTCGACCTGATCGCGTGCCGCAACGTCGTCATCTACTTCAACGACGACGCCAAGGACGTGCTCTACAAGCGCTTCCTCGATGCGCTGCGTCCCGGCGGGATCCTGTTCATCGGCTCGACCGAGAGGATCAACAACGCCGACCAGATGGGCTGGCAGAAGGCCGGCACGTTCTTCTACCAGAAGCCGGAGTAGCGGCGGCCCGGCCGGGTCCCGCCTCGCGGGAGCCCGGCCGTCGAACGCCTACGCGGCGCGGATCGTGCCCAGGCCCCTGCGCTCGGTGCGCGCGCGCCGCTGGGCGCTGCGTGCCGCCCACCAGCACGCCGTGCCGATGGTCTCGGCGAGCTCCTGGACCATGAACAGGCGGGTGCTCTGCAGCACCTGCGCGTCCAGCATCCCGGCCGACACGTTGACGGTGGCCGTGACCGCCAGGTCCCCGATGGCCGGCAGGTCCTTGCCGACGCCCTGACCCGGCCGCAGCCCCCCCGCGCGGACCGCGATGTTGCCCACCTGTGAGAGCGAGCCCAGGGCCGCGTCGACCGCGATGACGAACGGGGCGGGGCTCTGGGAGGCGAGGTGCGCGGTGCGCTCGTGCAGGTTCAGGGCGTGGAGGGGTTCCTCCAGCGTCCCGATCACCTGCTCGGCGGGGCACCCGAGGCGGCGCAGGCGCTGTCCCACCAGCGGCCCGAGGGCATCACCCGTGGAGCGGTCCGTGCCGATACACGCAAAGACGACCGGTCGCGGCGTCGCAACGTCACCCGCGAACGCCGCCTCCAGGGCACTCGAGAGCGTCACGACGGCAACCGGATCGTTCCGGGAGATCGTAAGAGTCGATTCCATGACTAAAGCCTGACCTCGCTGGGCCGATGACGGTTTCGAGCAGGGTAGGGGTCCATCCGGACACATGCACCATCCGGACGGATAGGAGCCCACCCTCGAATCGGTAATTCGCGTGCCAGACGGCGCCAGAGATGGGGGGACCCACGTTGGAGATGCAGGAGTACCTCGGTCTGTTCCTCGATGAGAGCCGGGAGAACCTCCAGTCCCTGAACGCCTCGATCCTGGATCTCGAGCGGGCCCCCGAGGACCCCGCAGAGGCCCTGAACACGATCTTTCGCGTCGCGCACTCGCTGAAGGGCATGAGCGCGACCATGGGCTTCGACAGGATGGCGGGTCTGACCCACCGCATGGAGGAGGTCCTCTCCTCGCTACGCGACGGCGGCGCGCCCATCACGACCCGCGTCACGGACGTGCTGTTCGCGTGTCTCGACACGCTCGAGGGCATGGTCGAGAACGTCAGCGAAGGTGGCGACGGCGCCGCCGACACGACGCAGCTCATGGAGCAGCTGTCGGCGATCCTGAACGGCGACGCGGCTCCGGAGAAGGCGGCCGTGCAGGCCGCCGCGACGCTGGCGCCCGAGGCGCCGGCCGCCGAGGCCGCGCCCGCGCCGCCTGCCGGCGACGACCCGGCCGGAGAGCCCGAGGCGGACGTGGCGCTGTCGGACTACGAGCGCATGATGGTGGGCGAGGCGGCCGAGCGCGGCATGCACGTCCACACGCTGCGGGTCTCCCTGGAGGAGAACTGCATGCTCAAGGCCGCCCGCGCCTACATGGTCGTGCAGGCAGTGGAGCAGGTCGGCGAGCTCATCAAGTCGGAGCCCAGCACCGAGGACCTCGAGCGCGAGGCGTTCGAGACGTCGTTCGTGCTGTGGGTCACGTCGGACCGGCCCGAGGATGAGATCCGCTCGGTCGTGATGGACGTGAGCGAGGTCGAGTCGTGCGAGGTCCTGGCGCTCGGCACCCCGGCGGGCGGCGAGGACGCCCCCGCCGACCCGGCGGCCGCCGCCCCCGCCGCCGAGGCCGCCGCCCCCGCTGCCGAGGCCCC
>JAGQUM010000007.1:0-2135 GCA_020438485.1 Thermoleophilia bacterium
GGACCAGGCCGTAGTTGTAGGCGTTGGCCGCCTTGGGGTCCCCGAAGAAGTACTTGCTGAACGAGTCGATGTCGGTGGTGTCGTCGCTGTCCTTGGCCTTCGGCAGGCCCTGGCGCGTCTTGGCGTCGGGCTCGTACTCCTCGCTGGACAGGTGCGTGTTCCACGGCGACAGCGACGCGGCGCACGGGATCCACAGGCCCTTGAAGCCCGCCACGTCGCCGAACGACACGGGGGTATACTTCACGGGCACGAGGCGGCCGTTGACCTTGCTCTGGTTGACGAGCGTCATGCTCATCGTCGCCGGGAGCTTGCTCCAGAAGCCGCCCGTCTGCCCGGCCGGGGGGGTCTCGCGGTACTCGTACTGCGTCACCAGGGCCAGGGCGTTGCGCCGCGGGTTCGTGGGCTTCAGCCCGGGGACCGACATCAGCGACGTCCCGTCGGGGGCGTCGGACGCGATCTGCCCGTTCGCGTCGTTGATGGGCTGGTCGGCGTGGTCGTACAGACCGCCCACCGTCTCGCCACGCAGCTTGTCGCCGGTCACCATCAGCTGGTGGTACTTGAGCGGCACCGTCACCTTGCGGCCGTCGCGGTACGTGATCAGCACCTGGGCACCGCTGTAGACGCTGGTCTTCTCGTCCGGCGTCGCCGGGTGCGGCATCCCGACGTACTCAACGGAGGCCACGCGCGCCGATTTGGTCGCCGGGGCCTTCGCCGTCGTGGTGGGAGCGGCCACGGCGAGGGCCGGGACGACCGGTGCCAGCGCCAAGACGGCGGCGGCACGCATTCTGCGCTTCATGGTTCCTCCTAGTCAATCCTTAACAAGACCTCAAGCCGACACTAGTCCCGGCGCCGTGCTCCCCGGGTTACAGGGGCGCAACCCC
Organism: Thermoleophilia bacterium; assembly: GCA_020438485.1. Classification (GTDB taxonomy): domain Bacteria; phylum Actinomycetota; class Thermoleophilia; order Miltoncostaeales; family Miltoncostaeaceae; genus JAGQUM01. The sequence continues at coordinate 882 of JAGQUM010000007.1, forward strand.
CATCACCGCGCGCGTGGCAGCGATGAACGGCCCTGACGGCTGACCCTCGGCCGGCCGAGGGCGTCGCCACGGGCCGGCGGGGATGCCGGCCGGCACGAGCGCGACGCCGACCCAGGCGGCGATGACGAGCACCCCACCACGCCGCGACGGAGGGCCGGGAGGGCGGCGGTCGCGGCGGCCAGCACCCCGAGCCGACAGGACTCGGGCAGTCCGCGCGCCGACCTTGGAACCCCGTCCCTGCGAGCGGAGCCCGACCCGGCACCGTCGGCTCGGTGACGCCGTGCTCGAACCCCCGGGGTCGGCCAGGCGCGACGCACCACGATCAGACCACGCGTCATCGCGATGTGCACGGGCAGGCCGCCGAACCCCAGGCACCCGATCCGGCCCCGCTCGGGCACCACTGCGGTGAGGGTCGCGCGGTGCGGGGCGGCGGGGGCAGACGGCATCCGGGCCGCACGCGCGGGTCACATACGGGACGGCGCGGGACCGGCCGCGGGGGACGCCATCGTCCCGGGCGTGGATAATCCCCCTGTGCGCGGGCGTGGTGCCCGCGACGTCGCGAGGAGTCGCCGTTGGACCCCTGGTTGATCTGGCTCATCGTCGCCGCCGCGCTGGTGGGTATCGAGGTGGCCACGCTGACGCTGGTGATGGGCATGGCCGCCGTGGGCGCCCTGGGCGCCATGGTCACCGCCCTTGTGGGCGGCCCCGTGTGGGCTCAGATGGTGGTGTTCATCGTGATCACCGTGGCGATGCTGCTGGTGGTACGGCCGATGGCGCGCCGCCACCTGCACACGCCCGCGCAGCTGCGAACCGGCACGGCGGCCCTGGTGGGGGCCTCCGGCGTGGTGCTCGACGAGGTGACCGCGCGCGACGGGCGCGTGCGCATCAACGGCGAGGTGTGGTCCGCGCGCGCGTACGACGGCCGCTCGGTGATCGCGGCGGGCCGCGACGTCCACGTGGTCAAGATCGACGGCGCGACCGCGCTGATCATGGAAGAGGAGTAGCCCGCCCTGGTCGTCATCCCGCCCGTCGTCGTCGCGCTGTGCCTCGCGTCCAGCCGGAAGGAGTAGTCCCCCCGTGTTCATCACCCTGCTCATCGTCGCCGCCGTCGTGCTGTTCGTGCTCAGCCGGCTGGTGCGGATCATCCCCCAGGCGCAGGGCGCCATCGTCGAGCGCCTCGGCCGTTATCAGCGCACCCTCGACCCCGGGCTGCGCATCCTGGTGCCGTTCGTCGACCGCATCCGCGCCCGCATC
>JAGQUM010000007.1:2218-35565 GCA_020438485.1 Thermoleophilia bacterium
AGGTCACCGACCCGAAGGCCGCGACGTACGAGATCGCCGACTTCATCCAGGGCATCGAGCAGATCACGGTCACGACGCTGCGCAACGTGATCGGTGGCATGTCCCTGGAGCGCACGCTGACCTCGCGGGACGACATCAACCGCCAGCTGCGCGGCGTGCTGGACGAGGCCACGGGCCGCTGGGGCATCCGCGTGAACCGCGTCGAGCTGAAGTCCATCGACCCCCCGGCCTCCATCCAGCAGGCCATGGAGACGCAGATGCGCGCCGACCGCGACAAGCGCGCCGCCATCCTCTACGCCGAGGGCGAGAAGCAGTCGGCGATCCTCACGGCGGAGGGCCAGCAGCAGTCCGCCGTCCTCCAGGCGCAGGGTCAGCGCGACGCCGAGATCCTGAAGGCAGAGGGGCAGGCGAAGGCCATCGAGACGGTCTTCGGGGCCATCCACGAAGGGCGCCCCGACGAGGGCCTGCTGGCGTACCAGTACCTGCAGATGCTGCCGCAGCTCGCGAACGGCACGGCCAACAAGGTATGGGTCGTGCCCACCGAGTTCGCCAGCACGCTGGGCAAGGCCGGGCCGCTGCTCGAGGCGCTGGGCATCGGGGCCGGCGGCCAGGACGTCCCGCCGCCCCCGCCGCAGCAGGCGGCGCCGCCGCGCGGACCCCACGCACCGGGCCATCCCCCGGGGCCGCCCGCCCCGCGCTGAGGCCGCGCGCGGGAGCAGTTCGCCGGGATCGCCGGGCGGGCGTCGCCGGGGCCTTCCGGCGATGGCGGCGACGTGTAGCCTTGCGGACCACTCACCCGCGGGTGTCCCGCCGAACGATTTCGGTCTTTCCGGAGCGCACGGTCGAATCCCCGGCGGGTGGCCGTTTTCCGGGCGTCGGCGCCGGTGCCGACGCCCGTCACCGCCGAACCGAGGACACCCAATGACCGCCGCCCTCCGCCTCGCGCCCGGCGCCGCCGCCCGCGCCGGGGTCACGCCATGAGCACCGCCGCGGGGGGCGTGACCATCGGGGTGCCGCGCGAGACGCTGGACGCCGAGACCCGCGTCGCCATGACACCCGCCGCGCTCACCGGTCTCACGAAGGCCGGCGCGCGGGTGATCATCGAGTCCGGGGCGGGGGCCGCGGCCGGGTTCACCGACGACGCCTACGCCGAGAAGGGCGCCACCGTCGGCGCGCGTGAGGCGGCCCTCGGGGCCGACGTCGTCGCAGTGGTGCGGGCCGTTCCGCGGGGCGGCCTCGAGAACCTGCGCGCCGGGCAGGTGCTGGTGGGCATGGCCACCCCGTTCGCCACCCCTGACGCCGTCGCGGCGTTCGCCGACCGCGGGGTCCGCCTGCACGCCTTGGAACTGGTGCCGCGCACCACGCGTGCCCAGGCGATGGACGTGCTGTCGTCCCAGGCCAACATCGCCGGCTACAAGGCCGTTCTGCTGGCCGCGGAGGCGCTGCCGAAGGTGTTCCCCCTGCTCACCACCGCGGCCGGCACCATCCCGCCCGCCAAGGTGTTCATCGTGGGCGCAGGCGTGGCGGGCCTGTCGGCCATCGCCACCGCCCGCCGTCTGGGCGCCGTGGTGGAGGCCTACGACGTGCGCTCCGCGGTGAAGGAGGAGGTTCAGAGCCTGGGCGCGCGGTTCGTCGAGCTGCCGTTGGAGACCGGCCAGCAGGGCGAGGGTTCCGGCGCGTACGCCCAGCAGATGTCCGAGGAGACCATCCGCCGGCAGCAGGATCTGATGACCAAGACCGTCGCGGCCAGCGACGTCATCATCACCACCGCCCAGGTCCAGGGCGCCAAGGCCCCCGTGATCATCACGGAGGAGATGGTGAGGGCCATGTCCCCCGGCGCCGTCATCGTGGACCTCGCCGCCGAGCAGGGCGGCAACGTGGCCGTCACGAGGGCGGGCGAGACCGTGGACGTCGGGGGCGTCCGCGTGATCGGACCCGTCAACGTCCCCGGCACGGTCCCGGCCCACTCCAGCCTGGTGTACGCGAAGAACGTCGCGAACTTCCTGGCGCTCATGGTGAAGGACGGGGTCCTGCACGACGAGGTCGACGACGACATCGTGCGCGACAGCCTCGTGGCCCACGGCGGCCAGGTCACCAGCAACCGGGTGCGGGAGATGCTGGGGCTGGAACCCATCACGCCCCCCGCGCCGCCCGCGCAGGAACCCGACGACACCGACCCGCCCGCCGAGGGGAGCGCCGGATGACCGCCGACGTCATCATCACCAGCCTGTTCGTGTTCGCCCTGGCCGGCTTCCTGGGCTTCACGGTCATCAGCAAGGTCCCGAAGCTGTTGCACACCCCGCTGATGGCGCTCACGAACGCGCTGTCCGCCATCTCGCTGGTGGGCTCGCTGCTGATCCTGGGGCACACCGAGACCACGTACGCGCGGGTCCTGGGATTCATCGCCGTGCTGGCCTCCACGATCAACGTGGTCGGTGGATTCCTCATCACGGACCGCATGCTGAAGATGTTCAAGCCCGCCGAGAAGCGGGCCCCGGCGTCGCCGCGCGGGGAGGCGGGGCCGTGAGGGAGAACCTGATTCAGCTGGCCTACCTGGTGGCCGTCATCGGCTTCGGGCTGTCCCTGTACTGGATGAACAGCGCCAAGACCGCCCGACGGGGCGTGCTGGCCGGCGAGATCGCGTTCGCGATCGCCATCGTGGCCACCCTGGCCTATCCGGGCGTCACCGGCACCGGCTGGGTGCTGATCATCATTGCGATCGCCATCGGCACCGCCATCGGCATCCCGCTGGGCCTCAAGGTGCCAATGACCGCGATGCCCGAGCGCATCGCGCTCAGCCACGCCTTCGGCGCGCTGGCCGTGGCGTGCGTCGGCGTCGCCCATTACTTCCTCGACTGGGAGCACTTCGGCAAGTTCGAGATCGCCGTGATCGGCATCGAGATCCTGCTCGGTGGCCTGGTGTTCACCGGCAGCCTCATGGCCGCGGGCAAGCTGCACGAGATGCTGCCCCAGCGGCCCATCCTGTTCGCGGGCCAGAACTACGCGAACTTCGCGCTGATCGGCGTGGGCCTCGCGATCGTCGCGTTCCTGATGTTCAACCCGGACCAGACGTGGCTGATCCCGGTGCTGGCGTGCCTCGCGCTGCTCATCGGCGTGGCCCTCATCGTCCCCATCGGGGGCGCCGACATGCCCACGGTCATCGCCCTGCTCAACAGCTACGCCGGGCTCTCGGCGGCGGCGCTGGGCCTCGTCCTCAACAACAAGCTGCTGATCGTGGCGGGCGCGCTGGACGGCACCGCCGGCCTCATCCTGGCCATCATCATGTGCCGCGCCATGAACCGCTCGTTCCGGAACGTGCTGTTCGGGGCGTTCGGCGCGGTCGACGAGACCGCGGTGGAGGGCGGAGGCGACCAGGGCCAGGTGCGCTCGGCCTCCACGGACGAAGCGGCGGAGATCATGAAGATGGCGCGCAGCGTCGTCATCGTGCCCGGCTACGGCATGGCCGTGGCGCAGGCCCAGCACAAGGTGCGGGAGCTGGCCGACACCCTGGAGGCGGAGGGAGTCGACGTGAAGTTCGCCATCCACCCCGTCGCGGGCCGCATGCCCGGTCACATGAACGTGCTCCTCGCCGAGGCCAACGTCCCGTACGAGAAGCTGCTGGACATGGACGAGATCAACGCCGACTTCCCGCAGGTCGACGTGGTGCTGGTGCTGGGCGCGAACGACGTGGTGAACCCATCCGCCCGCCACGTCAAGACCAGCCCCATCTACGGAATGCCGATCCTCAACGTGGATCAGGCGCAGTGCATCATGGTCGTGAAGCGGTCCATGCGCTCGGGCTTCGCCGGCATTGAGAACGAGCTGTTCTTCAACCCCAAGACCCTGATGGTGTTCGGCGACGCCAAACAGGTCGTGAGCGAGCTGACGCTGGATGTGTCGGGTCAGAGGGATGCGATCGGTCTATGAATGAGACGACGGGCAACCCGGCCATGCGGCGAGCCACCACGTGGCTGGCGCTCTTCATCACGCTGGGCATCGCCGTGCAGGCGTATCTGGCCATGTCCGCGTATGCCGGCGCCGGGGCCGACGCGTTGGACGTCCACAAGACGTTCGGCACCGTCGTCCTGCTCGCGGCCCTCGTGATTGCGGTCACGACGTACTACGGCTTTCCCGACAGGCGGGGCCTGGTATGGCACGCGGCGACCGTGCCGGTGATCCTTGCCGTGCAGATCTCGCTCTCCCGGGCCGACTCCTGGCTCGGCGGCCTGCACGGCTTCCTCGCCATCGCCGCCGCGGTCGCGGCGAGCAGCCTCGCGGCCATGGTCATGCGCGCGGGCCGCGCCTGACACACGCTTACGGGACCGCCGCCCACCCGCGGCGGTTCACGCTAACGTGCCGGTACGACGCTCCTCGGCACCACATCCGCCGGCCGCCGTCGCGGCTCGATCTTCGCCCGCTCCCGCTCGCGCCGCCGGCTCCGCCGCCGGCTGCTGATCGGCGTGGCGGCGATCGCGTTCGTCGTGTTCGGCGGGCGCGTCATCATGCTGCTGGCCGCCGCCGGCACGCCGGGTGGCGGTGAACTGGCCCCGCTCGGGCCCGGGGAGCACCGCGTGGCCATCGTGTTCGGCGCGGGCCTTGCTCCCGGAGGGCGCCCGTCGCCGCTGCTGGACGACCGCCTGCGAGCCGGGGAGGACCTGCTGCGGCGCGGCATCGTCGACCGGCTGCTGATGACCGGCGACAACAGCACGACCACGTACAACGAACCCAGCGCGATGCGGCGGGCGTCCATCGACCGCGGCGTGGACCCGGACGCGATCGCCCTGGACTACGGGGGCCGGCGCACCTGGGACTCGTGCAAGCGCGCCCGCGAGGTTTTCGGCGTGCGGCACGCCGTGGTGGTGTCCAACGACTTCCACCGTGCCCGGACCGTGGCGGAGTGCCGCGAGGCCGGGGTCGACGTGGACGGCGCCGTCGGCACGTCCACCCGCAAGTACGGCCTCGGTACGCGCACGTCGTGGCAGGTGCGCGAGCTGGGCGCGTCGTGGCGCGGCGTGATCGACACGTGGATCCACCACCCCGACACCGCCGTCGGCGGCGACCCCATCGACATCTACGACCCGGCGGCCGTGCGGGCGTCGCTCACGCCCGCCGATCGGGCCTACCGGCCCTAGCCGCTACTGCGGCGGGCTCGTGGCGAACGGGATCGTCAGCGTCTGCCCGGCCGGGTTCGCGTCGGTCTGCACCGTGAACGACGCGCGGTCGGACGGACCCGACTTCACGGCCTGGCAGTAGCCCTGCAGCGTGCCGTCGAGATCCTGCCCGTTGATGGACGAGATGTACGAGCCCTTCGGCCACCCCGCTTTGGCGGCCGGCGAGCCCGGCACCACGCGCAACACGGCGATGCCGGGTTTCGTGATGGCCGAGCTGTTGAGCCGGCTGGGGTCGGGCACGTAGGTGAGGCCGACGCCGACCCAGTAGAACGAACGACCCTTCGCGAGATCCGGCACGATCTCCTTCACGCGGTCCACGCCGATGGCGTAGTTCTGTCCCTGGATGAGCCGCTCCCCCCGCTGGGTGACGCCGGCGGAGTTGACGCCCACCAGCCGTCCCTGCATGTCGACAAGCGGTCCGCCGGAGTTGCCCGGGTTGATGGGCGTGTCGGTCTGGATGACGTTGGGGTACGCCGGCACGTCCACCGCGTCGCGCTGGTCGTAGCTGGTCTTGGCCACCGACACGACACCGGTGTTCGTGGTGAGCTGGGCCTGCGCGGACGCGCTTCCCGGGTAGCCGATGGCCACCACGCTGTCGCCCTCGCGCAGCCCGGTCTGCGATGCCAGCGGAAGGGTCGTCAGGCCCTTTGTGTCGGCCACCTTGAGCACCGCCAGGTCCTCACACGGGGCGCTGCCCATCAGCTTCGCCGCCCGCGGCGTGCCGTCCACGACGACCTGATAGTTCTCGCCCTCGTTGACGACGTGCTGGTTCGTGACGATGAGGCCCTCGGAGGCGTCGTACACCCAGCCGGTGCCCCCGGCGCCGCTGTCACCCGCGATCGACAGGATGCGCACCGTCGACGGCTTCGCCTTGGCCACGACCTCCGGCACCGTCGGCTGATCGTCTCCGCCGCCGATCACGCCAGTGGCGACCAGGCCCACCGCGCCCGCCACCGCGGCGATGGCCAGCACGCCCACGCCGATCGCGATGCGGTTGCTGCGGCGCAGCTTGATGCGCTCCACCGTCGACGCGGACCGCGCCCCGTCGCGCAGATCCACCGGCACCACGCCGATCGTGGTGGCCTGCGAGGACGGCTTCGTGATCGCGGCACGCAGCACGGTCTCGCCGATCTGGATCTGCTCGCCGCCCTGCAGCAGCACGGGGCTGGTGATGCGGTGGCCGTTGACGAACGTGCCGTTGGCCGACTGCATGTCGTGCACCTCGGCCCGGCCGTCGCCGTAGACGCGCAGAAACGCGTGCTGGCGCGACGCCCGGTCGTCGCTCACCACCAGCGCGCACGACCCGTCGCGGCCGATCGTGAACCTCTCACCGGAGGCCTCGACCGAACGGCCCGCCTCCCCACCCGTCTCGAACGTCAGCCACATCGTCGTCGCCCTCCGGCGTCACTCCACTGGGTTGGTGAATCCTATGTCCACCGACCCGACGGGGGGCCCGGCGTTTCGGATGGGCGGTCCGCCTGCCGATAGGGGGGTTGCGGGCACGTTTCGTGCTATCGTCCCCCGGCGCCGATCGAGGGCGGTTAGCTCAGCGGTAGAGCACCTGTCTTACACACAGGGGGCCGGCAGTTCGAACCTGTCACCGCCCACTGCTCCTGCCGCGGGTCGCGCACGCTGGGGGTGTAGCTCAGTTTGGTTAGAGCACCGGACTGTCAATCCGGAGGCCGCGGGTTCGAGCCCCGTCACTCCCGCCTCTGAAAGCCTCGCGCATGCGGGGCTTTCCTTGTTTGCGGGGCCACAGCCGGCGAACTGACCGGCCGGCGTTCCCGCGGCACGGGGTCAGGCCGCCCGCGGCCGGAAACACGCGTCCCCTCTCCCGGCTCCCTTCCCCGGATCCCCGCACCTGCCGTCCCCGCCGGTCGGCGAGCGCGCCGCGGGGGTTCCCCGGGGAGCACGACGCGGCCGCCGAACACGGCAGGGTCCGGCGCGGCGACGTCCCCCGAGGCCTCACCGGCTAGGCTGGCTCCCCAAAGGCCACGACCGGGTGGGAGACAACAGCGTGTCGGACCACATCCACAGGAGCCACGTCCGGGTCTCGTCCGGCTTCTCCGAGATCGCGTCCGACTACGACGACGCCGTCCGGTTCAACGTCGAGGGGGCCCAGCGCCTGGTGACCTCGATCCCGCCGGGCGAGTACGACCGCATCCTCGACGTGGGGTGCGGCACGGGCTTCTCCACCCGGGCCGCGATCGATCGCTTCTCACCGTCCCACGTCACGGCCGTGGACCCCGCCGAGGGCATGCTCGAGCAGTTCCGCGCCCGCTTCGCCGACACGACCGACGTGCAGATCGACATCGTCAAGGCCGACGTCGAGTCGATGCCGGTACCCGAGGCCTCCTACGACCTCGTGATCTCGTCCATGGCGTATCACTGGTTCCCCCACAAGTGGGAGGCCGCCAAGGCCATGGCCCGCGCCATGAAGCCCGGCGCCGTCGTCGCCATCCTCATGTCCGGGCGCGGTGGAGAACAGGCCTACCGCGACGTGATCTCCAACATCGAGCCCATCAACTACCGCTGGCTCGGGGCGTTCGACGGCAACCTGCGCAACTGCGAGGAGATGGACGATTACCTCACGGGTGCCGGCCTGGAGCCCATCGACGTCTGGATGGAGACGCGCACCCGCTATGTGCCGGTGGAGGCGTACATGGAGCGCATGCGCGTGGTGGCCGGCCACATGATCGGCGACCAGTCCGAGGCCGACGTGGCCGACTACGTCGCCAAGATCGAGGCCGAGCTACGGCGCCGCTCCGGCCCCCGGGGCTGGCGGTACGAGTTCGCGAAGCTCTTCGCGCTGGCGCGCAAGCCGGGCTGACCGCCCCGCCCGGCGGGGCCCGTAGCGGCGCGACACCCCGGCCCGTCTACTACGCATCGCCTAGGCTGCGCCCATGACCTCCCGTCGCATCGTCTGGGCGGCGTGCGGACTCGCCGCGTCCGGGCTGATCACGGCCGGTGCGCAGGCCGCACGCCCGGCACCCCTGACCCCCAACCGCACCGTCACGGGGGTCACCGTGTACGCCGCGGCATCCCTGACGAACGTGTTCCAGGCGGCCGCGCCACGGGTCCGGTACAGCTTCGCCGGCTCCGACCAGCTTGCGTTCCAGATCGAACAGGGGGCACCCGCCGACGTCTACGCGTCGGCGAACGTGAGGTATCCGAACACGCTGTACCGGAAGGGATTGGTCGAGCGGCCACGGATCTTCGCGTACAACGTCCTCGTCGTTCTCGTCCCCAAGGCCAATCCGGCCCGCATCCGCTCGATCCCGGATCTCGCGCGGCCCGGGGTGAAACTGGTACTTGCCGCCCCGACGGTGCCGGCGGGGGCGTACGCCCGCACGGTCCTGCATCGCCTTGACGCCGACGCCGCGTTGCAGAACGTGGTGAGTGAGGAGCCGGACGTCCGCGGCGTGGTGACCAAGGTCGCGCTGGGCGAGGCGGACGCCGGAATCGCGTACTGGACGGACTTCGCATCCCAGCGCCGGCGCGTCGGCTTCGTCGGCATCCCGGCCGCCGCCCAGCCCACCGTGGCGTACTCGGTCGCGGTCACCAGAGCGGCGTCCGATCGCGCCCGGGCCCGGGCCTTCGTGCGCTACCTGCTGAGCCCCGACGGCAGGCGGTGGCTGCGGCGCTACGGCTTCCGCACGCCCCTGCGCTGAGTGCGCCGCCAACCACCGGGTTGGCACCGCGGCCCCATCTCGCACCGCCGTGGCCGGGATCGCCGGTGATTCGCACCCGGCGGCCCCCTCGGCCCCACCTATGCGATGCATATGCTGCTCGCATGCGACTCGCCTTTACGGCAGCGACGTGATCCGCGCGTTCTGGGTGCTCGCCGCGGTCCTCACGGCCGCCACCCTGACGTTCCTGGCACTGCCGATCGTCGCGGTCTTCCTGCGCGTGCCCCCCGGCGAGGCGTACCTGTCGCCGGTCGCCATCGACGCGCTGCGGCTGACGGCGGAGACCAGCCTGGTGGCCAACGCCGTGTTCGTCGCGGTGGGCACCCCGGCCGCGTACCTGCTGGCCGTGCGCCGCTTCCCGGGCCGGGGGGCCCTGCTGACCCTGTGCGAACTGCCGCTGGTCCTGCCGCCCGCTGTCGCGGGCATCGGCCTGCTGGTGGCGTTCGGCCGCGCGGGGCTACTGGGTGGGACGCTGGACGCGCTGGGCTGGCAGGTGGCGTTCACGAAGGCCGCCGTCGTGCTGGCCGTGGTGTTCGTGGCCGGACCCCTGTACCTCCGCGGCGCCGTGGCGGCGTTCGACGCCGTCGACCGGGAGTGCCTCGAGGCGGCACGCACGCTCGGCGCGGGCCCGGGACGGGTGTTCGCACGCGTCGCCGTGCCCATGGCCGCGGGGGGATTGGCCGCCGCGTGGGCGACAGCGTTCGCCCGCGGGGTGGGCGAGTTCGGCGCCACCATCATCTTTGCCGGGTCCCTGCGCGGCACCACCCAAACCCTGCCCCTTGCCGTGTATTCCCAGTTCCAGAGCGATCTCGACACCGCCCTGGCCATCGGGGGGTTGCTGATCCTGTTCGCCGTCCTCGTCCTCGCCTGCCTGAGGCTCATCCCGCCATGCCGGACACTCTTGCGGCGCGCGTCGCGATCCCGCGGCGCGACGTCACCGTCGACGTAGAGCTCGCGGTACCCGCCGGGTCGACGCTGGCGCTGGTGGGACCGTCGGGCGCGGGCAAGACCACAGTGGTGCGCGCCGTCGCGGGCCTCGAGCGCCTCGCTGCGGGTCGCGTGGCCGTCGGTGACGAGGTGTGGAGCGACACCCGCACCGGCCAGTGGCTGCCACCCGAGCGTCGCCGCGTGGGGCTGGTCTTCCAGCACCACGCGCTGTTCCCCCACCTCACGGTCGCGGGGAACGTGGCGTTCGCCGGGGTGGCGCCGGAAGCCGTCCACGACCTCCTGCACCGCCTCGGGATCGCCCACCTCGCAGGTGAGCGACCTGCGCGCCTGTCGGGTGGCGAGCGCCAGCGCGTGGCGCTGGCCCGGGCGCTGGCGCGCGACCCGCGCGTGCTGCTGCTGGACGAACCCATGTCGGCCCTCGACCCCCACACCCGCGCGGGCGTGCGGGCCGAGCTACGCGCGGTCCTCCGCGGACTGGAGATCCCGGCAGTGATCGTCACCCACGACCTGGCCGACGCGTCCGCGCTCGCCGACGAGGCGGTGGTCATCGAAGCCGGTGCGGTGACCCAGCGCGGCACGCCCGCGCAGCTCGCCTCGGCACCGGCCACGGCGTTCGTGCGCGCTCTCGCGCGTGTAGCCTCGCCCCCATGACCATCCCGCGCGCGTACACCGCCGGCGAGGCCGCCCGCGCCCTCGGCATCAGCCTCGACACCCTGCGCCGCTGGGACCGTCAGGGGCGCATCACCGTCACCCGCGACGCCGCGAACCGCCGCGTGGTGTCGGCCGACGAGATCGCCCGCGTGCGCGGCGCCGGCGACGGGGACCTGAGCGCCCGGAACCGCTTCGGCGGCACCATCCGGGACGTCCGGTCCGACGGCCTCATGACGCAGGTGGAGATCGACGTGGCGGGGCCCATCCGGGTCGTGGCGGTCATCACGGCGGACGCGGCGGCCGAGCTGGATCTGCGGGCGGGCGCGCCCGCCACGGCCGTGGTGAAGGCCACGTCCGTGATGGTCGCCGGCGGCGGCCACACGCCGTAGCCCCCGCGGGGAGCGCCCCCGCCCGAGCCCGGATGCGCCCCGCGCCGGCCGCGGGGCGCGACGCTCACGGCACGCGGACGGCCCGCAGCACGTCGGTCGCGCGCGATGTCGACGTGACGCCCGCCAGGACCACGATCTGGTCGCCCTGGCGCACGAACCCCTCGCGGCGCGCGGTCTCGACGACCTCCTTGACCATGGTCTCGTTGTCGAACGCCTCGCTGGAGATAGGCAGCGGCGTGGACCCCCAGCTGACGCTCAGCTGACGCCGCACCCGCTCGTCGGGGGAGAAGCCCAGGATGGGCTGCTCCGGCCGGAACCGCGCCATGGCGCGCACGGTGCGCCCCGAGCGGGTGATGCACAGGATCGCCTCGGCGCCGAGGTCCTCGGCCACGCGCGTCGCCGCCTTCGTCATCGAGTCGGTGACCACGAAGTCCTCGACGCGTTGGGGGTCCGCCGGCGGCTTGCGGCTGGCCGAAAGGACCCGCATCCAGCTCTTGGCGTCGAACGCCTCGTCGGCCTTCTGGCAGAGCCGCGACATCGTCGCGACCACGTTGACCGGGTCGTCTCCCACCGCGGTCTCGCCCGAGAGCATCACCACCGAGGTGCCGTCGAAGACGGCGTTCGCGACGTCCGTGGCCTCCGCCCGGGTCGGGGTGGGCGCGTGAACCATCGACTCCAGCATCTGGGTGGCGGTGATGGCCGGGCAGCCCCGCCCGATGCAGGCGCGCACGATCTCCTTCTGCAGATGCGGGACCTCCTCGATGGGGAATTCGATGCCCAGGTCGCCCCGGGCGATCATCACGGCCCCCGTCACGTCGAGGATGCCCGCCAGGTTCTCGACGGCCGCGTGCGTCTCGATCTTCGCCACCACCAGCGGCCCGCGCGGGTGGGGCTCGGTGCCCAGGCGGCGGATGTCGTGGGCCGAGCGCACGAACGACACCGCGATCATGTCCACGCCCTCCTCGACGAAACGGTCGAGGATGCGCAGGTCCTCCGGGGTCGGCGTGTTGATCTTCAGGCGTTCGGCGGGCACGTGCACGCCCGGGCTGCCCGACAGGTGCCCGCCGTGGATCACGTGGGCGACGACCCCGCCGGCGACCTCCACGACCGTCGCCACGATCCCGCCGTCGCCGAAGCTGACCCGGTCTCCCGGCTGCAGGCCGTCCACCACGCCCTCCGCGGCCACTCGCACCACGTCGCGGGTGGACGCGGTGGCGCCCTGCTCGAACCGCACCACGTCGCCGGCCGCCACGTCGACACCGTCACGCCCGAACGACGCCGCCCGCACCTTGGGACCGGGCAGATCGACGAGCGTGCCGATCTCCCTCCCCTCCTCGGCGGCGATGGCACGCACACGCCGGTGGAGCTCCACGGCCCCGTCCACCGAGCCATGCGACAGGTTGAGCCGCACGGCGTCCATTCCGGCGCGGATCATGCCGCGGATCACCTCGGGCGACTCGGACGCGGGGCCCAGCGTGGCCAGGATCTTGGTGCGACGGCTCATCGGGTCCCCCCCCCGGTCGGCTCGGCCGCGACCTTAGACGACGGGCCGCCCGTGGTCGAGGCCGGGCGGGCCGCGCACCCGCGTCAAGGCCGCGCAAAGAAGCGCCCGGGGGTGCGTCAGGAACGCGCTAAGGCCGGGGAAGCGCGGTCTTGGCGGAGTTACAACGCCCGCATGAGCGATCTCATCTTCCTGTGCGTGGTCGTGGCGTTCTTCGCCGTCGTCTACGCGTTCACCGTCGGCTGCGACCGGCTGATCGGCCCGCCCCCGGACCGCGGCACGCCCGACGACGCCTCCGCGGAGGACCGCCGTTGAGCACCACCGACATCATCGGCCTCGCCGCATCCGTGGCGGCGTTGATCTATCTCCTCGTCGCCCTCGTCTTCCCGGAGCGTCTCGGATGACCGGCGAGGGGTGGGTGCAGGCCGTTCTCCTGCTGGCGTCCGTCGCCGCCACCACGCCGCTGCTGGGCCGCTACATCGCGCGTGTGTTCGGCGACGGGCCGGGACCGCTGGAGCGTGTGTTCGGGCCCGTCGAGCGGCTGGTATTCCGCGCCTCCGGCGTCGACCCGCACCGCGAGCAGACGTGGCGCGTCTACACCGTCGGCGTGCTGGCGTTCAGCGCCGTGAGCGTGGTGGAGCCGGGGATCGGCTACCGGTTCGAGCGCGACGACGCCGGGTCGGCCTGAACGGCGACGCTGCGGGCCGTGACCGAGCGGCCGCGAACCTCCACGATGCCCACCCGCGAGTCGGCGGCCTCCGGGGGTAGCAGACGGCGCCAGCGCCGGTATGCGCGCGCCCTCGGCGAGCCGGACATGTACCGCGCGTGAGCCTCCATCGTGTGGACCGCGCCGGGTGAGAACACCAGCGTGCCTCCCACGGTCCGCCACAGCGGCGCGTGCAGGTGCCCGAACACCACCACGTCGGCACCGCGGAAGCGACGGGCCAGCTGGCGCTCGAGGCCCGCCGTGTGCAGGCTCCCGGTCGCGAACGACGCAGCGATGGCCCCGGCCTCCCACGGGTCGGAGCGATCGCCGTGGACGAGGCCGATGCGCACGTCGCCCAGTGTCAGCGTGACCTCCTCGGGCAGGCGCAGTCCCGCGGCCCTGTCGTGGTTGCCCTGCACGGCCACGACGGGGGCGACCTGGCGCAGCTCGTCGAGGACGCGCGGGGCCGTGAGGTCGCCCGCGTGCAGGATCAACTCGACGCCGTCCAGGGCGTCCAGCACGCCCCTGGGCAGGCGCGGCAGCAGATCGCCGACGTGGGTGTCGGCGACCACCCCCACCCGGCGGACGTGGCCCACGACCCGGCTACAGGCCCATCGCGTGGAACCCGGCGTCGACGAACAGCGCCTCGCCACTGACGGCGCTCGACAGGTCGGACGCCAGGAACAGGCCGGTGGCGCCCACCTCGTCGGTGGAGATCTCGCGTCGCAGGGGCGTGCGCGACGCGATGGCGTCGGCCATCTCGCTGAACCCGGGGATGCCGCGCGCCGCCAGCGTGCGAACCGGCCCGGCGGAGATGGCGTTCACGCGGATGCCGCCGTCGCCCAGGTCCCACGCGAGATAGCGCACGATGCACTCCAGCGCCGCCTTCGACACCGCCATCATGTTGTAGCCGGGCATGGCACGGTCGGCGGCGATGTACGAGAGCGTCATGATCGACCCGCCGCCCGCCTCGCGCATGTGCGGCTCGGCGCGCTTGGCGAGGGCCAGCAGCGAGTACGCCGACACGTCCAGGGAGAGGAGGAAGCCCTCACGCGTGATCTCGGTGAACTTGCCCGACAGATCCTCCTGTCTCGCGAACGCCACCGCGTGCACCAGCACGTCGATGCCGCCGAGACCCCTCGCGGCCTCGTCGACGGACGCGTCCATCTGGGCGTCGTCCTGCACGTCCAGCGGCACGACGGGACCGGGGTTCGCGAGGGACTCGGCCAGCCTGCGCACGTCCTTCTCGACCCGCTCGTTCTGGTACGTCAGGGCCACGCGGGCACCGTTGTCGTCGAGTGCCTTCGCGATGGACCACGCGATGCTGCGCTTGTTCGCCACGCCCACGACGAGGGCCCTCTTGCCCTCCACCAGTCCGGCCATTCGTTTCTCCTCGCGCTGCTCCCTAGGCGCCGGACGCTACCAGCCTCCCGGCGGCCGCCCGCGATGCCCTAGTGTCGCGACATGACCGGCGAGCCGCTGCGCACCCCCACCGGCGAGCATGTCCACGTGTGGGCGCCACGCGGTGAGCCACGCGCCGCGGTGGTGCTGCAGCACGGGCTGGCCGAGCACGCCGGGCGCTACGTCACCGACCATGGCGGCATCGTCGGCCGCCTCACGGGCATGGGGATCGCCGTGTACGCGATGGACCTCCTGGGGCACGGCGTGTCGCCAGGCCGGCGTCGCGTGGTCGACGTGAGGAGTGCCGTGCGCGCCCACGGCGCGGTGCGCCGCGAGGCGGGGCGGCTGGGCGTCGCGGTGGTGGCGGTGGGCCACTCGCTGGGAGGGCTGATCACGGCGGGAAGCGTCGCGGCCGATCCCGGCGGGCTGGCGGGCGCCGTGCTGCTGTCGCCGGCGCTCGTGCGGAGCCTTCCCGCGGCCGCGCGGCTCGGGGCGCTGGCCCTGGGGCGGGTCGCTCCGGCCCTGCCGGCGCGACCGATCACGGACGGGCCGGACGCGCTGTCGCGGCGGACCGACGTGCTGGAACGCGCCGCGGCCGACCCCCTCATGAGCGGTGGCGCCGTGCCCCTGCGGACGGGGTCCACCATCCTGCAGGTGTCGCAGGACGTGTGGCGGGCCGCTCCGCGGTGGACGACGCCCACGTTGATCGCCCACGGCACGGCGGACCGCGTGACCGGGTACGCGCACAGCGCGCGGCTGGCCGCGCTCATCGGCGGCGCGGCGACCTTCGTCCGCGTCGAGGGCGGCCACCACGAACTGCTGCACGACACCGACGGAGAGCACACCCTTGCAACCGTCCTGGCCTGGGTGGACGCCCGCCTGGAGGGCTAGCCGGCACCGCGGCCGCCCCGACGGGCGGACCCGGCACCGCGCGCCGCGCGCCACGCCGCCCCGATGCCCGCGGGCGGCGGCCCCGTCAGCAGCGGCGCCACCGCCAGGCCCATCACGATCGTCGCCAGGCGGTTCTTGAGCAGGTCCTCCACGACACCCGACGTGGGGAAGCCGTACCCCAGCACCGCGACGAAGGCGAGGAACGCGACGATCGCCCACGCCGCCCAGGTGACGGCGTGGCCCCGCCACAGCAGCGCGAGACCGCACGCGATCTCGAACGCCGCCACTCCCCACGTGAGCCAACCGATGTTGGGCATCACGAACGACGTCCACCACGCGCTCATCCGCCCCACGAGCGCGGTGTCGCCGAACACCCTGTAGCCCTCCGGGTCGGCGCGCCCACGCACCGCGTGAACGGCTCCGCCCGCGACGAACACGACCGCGTACAGCGTGCGGATCAGCGCGCGGGCGAGGTCACGTCGCACGGGCCGCCTCACGTGTCCCCGGGCGGACCGGGCCGGACGCCGCCCATGCCGCACCGGCGGTGTCGTGGTGCGGACGTCCTGTGACCACGCCGTGATCCTAGGTGACGACGGCCCCGGGGACCGGTTGCCCCCTTGCGTCGCGCGCCGGGCCCGGTCACCATCGCCCGGTGCGTCGCTTCCCCGCCCTCATGGCGCTGATCGTTCTCGCCCTGTTCCCCGCGGGCGCGCTGGCCCATGCCCAGCTCGTGCGCAGCACGCCGCAGGCCGAGTCGGCCGGCAACGCGTCGCCCGCGACGGTGCGGATGGAGTTCACCGAGCCCGTGACGCTGCTGAAGGCGGCCGACGTGGAGGTGGTGAACCGCCGCGGCGAGAGCGTGGCCGCGGGCGCCGCGCGCGTCACGCCGGGCGACGTGAAGGCCGTCGAGATCCCGGTGCGTCCCGGGCTACCCGACGGCACGTACACGGTGCGTTACCGGGTGGTGAGCGCAGACAGCCACGTCATCCCGGGCGCGTATCCGTTCGCCGTGGGCGACGGGCCCGTCGGCCCGCCGTTCCTGGGCGGGCCCACCAGCACCGGCCCGGGCATGACGAGCCCGTGGCTGGTGACGGCCCGCTTCCTCGAGCTCGTCGGCCTGGGCGGGCTGCTGGGCCTCACCGCGTTCCGATGGCTGGTGTGGCGCCCGGCGTGGGGCAGCCGCTGGGTCGCGGGCATCGCCGACGACGCCCGCGCCGCGGGCCTCGAGTGGGGACGCGACGCGTACTGGACGGCGTTCGGTGCGCTCGCCGTCGGCTCCATGGTCGCCGAGACATACCTGCTGGTGACGTACTCCGCGTCCGCGCTGGGCACGTCGGTGGCCGACGCGCTCACGAACACGTCCGGCATCAGCACGGTGCTGTCCACCACCCGGCTCGGCGCGCTTGTGCAGGTGCGCGGGGCGTTGCTGTTCGCGCTGTTCGCCGTGGGCATCTGGGCGTTCCTGTCCGAGTTCGGCTCGGGGCAGCAGAGCCGGCCCGCGACGGCCACGCCGCCCCGCGCTCCGGCCGCCCTGATGGCGGCGCTCGTCGTCGCGGTCCTGTACGGCATCGCCGCGCAGGGGCACGCGTCGCAGGCGCCGGTCGCCCCGGCACAGATCGCCGCCGACCTCGGCCACATGTGCGCGGGCGCCGTATGGGGAGCGGGGCTCGTGGCGGCGCTCGCGGCCATGCGGCGGCTGCCGGCCCGCATGCCGTCCGCGGGGGCCCGCGCGTCGACCGCCGTTCTGGCGGCGTTCTCCCGCGTCGCGCTCTGGGCGATCGTGGCGATCGTGCTCACCGGCGTCGTCCGCACGCTCGGCGAGATCGACGCGGTGGACGACCTGTGGCGCACCACCTGGGGCAAGGTGCTCGTCGCGAAGGTCGCGGTGCTTGGGCTCGCGGGCCTGCCCGCCCTGCACAACCGGCGGGTCGTGGCGACGCTCGAGCGGCGCGGCACCACCAGCGCGGTCGGCCTGGCCCGCGTGCGCCGCGCCGTGCTGGTGGAGATCGCCGCGTCGCTGGCCATCGTCGCGCTGGCCGCGCTGCTTGTGGCCGAGGTACCCGGGCGGCTGTAGGCGGGGCCCATCGCCGGGGCCATACGCCACCCGGCGGGCCGTTGACGGGTTCATTAGTCTCCCGGTGGGGAGACACACCTGCGCGAGCCGCGCGGTACGGCGTGGTTTCGTCACCCCCCGGCCGGGCCCGTGCGGCCCGCGCCCGGAGACGCGTGGGTCATCCGCCACACACGAGGGGACACCACACCACATGAGCACGATCAACGCTCCCGACGGGGTCGAGGTCCTGGGAGCCGCCACCGACGCGGCCCAGGAGATCCTCACGCCGGAGGCTCTGGAGTTCGTCGCGACGCTCCACCGCGCGCACAACGCGCGCCGCAAGGAGCTGCTGGCGGCGCGGGTCGAGCGCGCCAAGCGCCTCGACGCGGGCGAGAAGCCCGACTTCCTGCCCGAGACCGCCGACGTGCGCGCCGGCGACTGGAAGGTGGCCCCCGTACCGGCCGACCTCCAGGACCGCCGCGTCGAGATCACCGGTCCCGTCGACCGCAAGATGATCATCAACGCGCTCAACTCGGGCGCGTACGTGTTCATGGCCGACTTCGAGGACTCCAACACCCCCACGTGGCAGAACACGATGGAGGGCCAGGTCAACCTGCGCGACGCCGTGGCCCGCACCATCGAGTTCAGCCAGCCCGACGGCAAGCACTACGCGCTGAAGGACAAGATCGCCACGCTGCTGGTGCGCCCGCGCGGCTGGCACATGGAGGAGAAGCACGTCACGATCGATGGGGAGCCCGCCTCGGCCTCGATCTTCGACTTCGGCCTCTACCTGTTCCACAACCACGCGGAGGCCAAGAAGCAGGGCACCGGCCCCTACTTCTACCTGCCGAAGATGGAGAGCCACCTGGAGGCCCGCCTCTGGAACGACGTGTTCGTCCAGGCGCAGGACCTGCTGGGCATCCCGCAGGGCACCATCAAGGGCACGGTGCTGATCGAGACGATCCTCGCCGCGTTCGAGATGGACGAGATCCTGTACGAGCTGCGTGACCACTCGGCGGGTCTCAACTGCGGCCGCTGGGACTACATCTTCAGCTGCATCAAGAAGTTCGGCTCGGACCCCGACTTCGTGCTGGCCGACCGCGGCCTGGTGACGATGACGACGCACTTCATGCGCTCGTACTCGCTGCTGTGCATTCAGACGTGTCACAAGCGCGGCATCCACGCCATGGGCGGGATGGCGGCCCAGATCCCGATCAAGGGCGACGACGCGGCCAACGAGGCGGCGCTCGGGAAGGTGCGCGCCGACAAGGAGCGCGAGGCCAACGACGGCCACGACGGTACGTGGGTGGCCCACCCGGGCCTGGTGCCGATCGCCCTCGAGGCGTTCAACGCGGTCATGAAGACCCCGAACCAGATCGACTCGGGCAAGCAGCAGGATGTCACCATCACGCAGAAGGACCTGCTGACGTTCGAGCCCGACGCCCCCATCACGGAGGCGGGCCTGCGGCAGAACATCAACGTGGGCATCCAGTACCTGGGCGCCTGGCTGGGCGGCACGGGCTGCGTGCCGCTGTTCAACCTCATGGAGGACGCGGCCACGGCCGAGATCTCCCGCAGCCAGGTGTGGCAGTGGGTGCACAGCGACAAGGGCGTGCTGGACGACGGCCGCAAGGTCGACATGCCGCTGGTGAACGCCATCGTCGCGGAGGAGATGGTGAAGATCCGGGCGGAGCGCGACGACGACCCCACCGGTGACTACCAGAAGGCCTCCGAGCTGTTCGTCGGCCTCATCGAGCCGAAGTCGTTCACGGACTTCCTGACGCTTCCCGCGTACTCGATGATCGACTAGCGATCGGCAGGTAGCGTTCGGGGCGATGTCCACGCCGACGGAGCCCCGAACGCCATGCTGATCTGCCTGCTGCGCCACGGCATCGCCGAGGACGCCGGTGCCGACACCGGCTACGCCGACGCCCCGCGGCGCCTGACGCGCGACGGCGTCGAAAGGATGCGCCGCGAGGCCGCGGGCATCCGCCGCCTCGATATGGGCGTCCACGCGGTGATCCACAGCCCGCTGGTGCGGTGCGCCGAGACCGCCGCGATCGTCGCCGACGCCCTCGGGGTGAAGGCCCGCGCCCACGACGCGCTGCAGCCCGGCGCCGACGCGGAGGCCGTGCGCGAGATCGCCGCGGAGAACCGCGGCGCGGACGCCATCGTTCTGTGTGGCCACCAGCCGGACATGAGTGAGATCACGTACGACCTGGTGCGCGGGGGTTACGTCGAGTTCCGCAAGGGTACGCTGGCCGTGATCGACATCCCCGACGGACACACCGGAGGTGGCGTGCTGCGCGCCGTGTATCCCCCCCGCTCCCTGCGCCTGCTCGGAGGCGACGCGTGATCGCCGCGGTCGGCGCGGCCCTCGTGGCCCTCGCACTCGCCGGCTCCGGCGTGCTGTTCGGCATCCTCGGCCTGGCCAAGATGGCTGTCGGGGCGCTGCAGACCACCGTAACGGGCCGCCTCGGCAAGACCATGGGCCAGGCCGGCGCCGTGGGGATCGGCTGGGGCGTCAGCCGCTTCGCCGGCAGGTTCGCGACACCCATCCTCATCTGGGGCCTGCTGCTGATCGGTGTGGCGGCCCTCGTGGCCGTGCTGACCTGGGAGACGCCTCAGACGCTCATCGGCATCGCGGCGGGAGCCGTGCTCGCACTGGCCATCGCGCGTGGCGTGCCGTCAGTGGTCGAGGGGATGATCAAGCGCCGTCTGGCCAAGGGCATCCTCCATCGCTGACGATCGCGCCCGGTCCGGCGCCGCGATGGCGCTGACGGCGCAGGCCCTGGTGGGGACGTCGTTCGCGGTACTCGGCGCCCTGGACCGCTATCCGCTGGCGCTGGGGCAGGCGCCCCGGTACCTCGCGGCCGTCGGCCTGATGATGCTCGTCGCCCGCCGCCGGCTGCCGCGCGTCGGGTCCCGCGACGTGGTCCGCATTGCGCTGATCGCCGCATCGGGCCTGGTGGCGTTCAACCTCCTGGTGCAGGAGGGCGTGACCCGCAGCGACGCCGCGTCGGTGGGCGTGGTGGTCGGGTGCGTGCCGATCGCCCTGGCGCTGCTCGGACCGCTGCAGCGCGGCGAGCGACCGCGGGCGACGCTGCTTCTGGCGGGCCTGGTGGTGGCGGCCGGAGCCGCGATCGTGCAGGGAGGCGGGGCCCGCTTCACCGTGGCGGGCGTCGCGCTGGCCCTGGGCGCCATGGCGTGTGAGGCGGCGTTCACGCTGCTGGCCGTGCCGCTGCTGCCCCGGCTGGGCGCCCTCGGCGTCAGCGGCTGGACGTGCCTCGCGGGCGCCGCGATGTTCGCGGCCTGGGCCCTCGCCGACGTCGGGCGCTGGCGGGCGCCGGACGCTGGAGAGGTGGCGTCGCTGGCGTGGCTCATGGCCGCCGTCACCGTCGCGGCGTTCCTGCTGTGGTACCGCGCCGTGGGACGCATCGGCGCGGAGCGGGCCGGGCTGTTCGTCGGCGTCGTGCCCGTGAGCGCCCTCGTCACCCAGTGGATGGTCGGGCAGGGAGCGCCGCGCGCCGCCCAGGTCGCCGGCGTCGCTCTGGTGGCCGCGGGCGTGACGTGGGGGATGCGGGCCGCCGCCCGGCCCCCGCGCGTCGTCCCGCCTGCGTGACCCCCGCGCGTCAGGCCGTGATGTCGTCCTGCGCCACGACGTGTTCGGGCCGCAGGCGCACCAGCATCTCTCCCGTCACGGCGTTGCGGGCGCCGAACTCCTCGGCACGGTCCGCTCCCATGTAGCGCTCGCCGATGCGGGTGGCCCACGCCCGCATCTCGTCGAGATCCTCGCTCAGGTGCACGCGCCCGTCGACGCGCACGTACGCGTACGGCGGCTCCTGCATGTCGACGCACAGCGAGGCACGCCCGTCGCGCGCCAGCGCCCGCCCCTTGACGGACCCCTTCCACGTCGTGAACAGCAGGGACCCGTCGTCGTCGACGACGAACCAGACCGGCACCACCATGGGGGCCCCGTCCCTTCGGGTGACCGCCAGCTTGCCGGTGCGCGTCCCGCGGGAGAGGAACTGCCGCGCCTCGCTCTCGTCCATTCGCCTCGCCACGCCTACCTCCTCAGTCGCAGGGCCACCGGGCCGCGGGACGTCGCGGGCCCTTCGGCGCCGCACCCCGCATCGCCGTCGGCGCGCCCCGACCCGCACGATCCGCATCCGGCGGCGGGGCACCCCCCGGCGAGCGGGTCCATGGACACGCGCCCCATGCGTACCAGGTGGTCCAGCGCCGTGTCGACCACCTCGGGGTCGAGGCCGGACGCCGCGGCGATCTCGGCGCGGGTCGACACGCCTGCCTCCAGCGCGGCCGCGACGCGGCTCAGCGGGCCGGGGGACGACGCGTTGGCCAGCCCGATGGCCTCGCGTCCGTCGTCGGCGGGGGGCCCTACCACCACCGAGACCCCACCTGGAACACGGCCACGGCCAGCGCATACGCCACCGCGAGCTGCAGCGCGATGCCGAACAGCGTCCAGCGCGCCCCGATCTCGCGCAGCTGGGCGGCGAGCGTCGCCACGCACGGCGTATAGGCCAGCAGGAACGCCATGAACGCGATGACGGCCGGCAGCGGGTGCCCGCCGGATGCGGCCTCGAAGTCGCGCCGCAGCGACGCGCGAAGCCCGCGCTCGCCGGCGGGCGTCGTCTCGTCCAGTGCATACGTCTGACCCCACGACGAGATCACGGCCTCCTTCGCAACGAAGCCGGTGACGAGCGCGCCGGCCGAGCGCCACTCGTCGAAGCCTGCGGGGGCGAACGCGGGGGCGACGGCCCGCGCGACGGACGCGTACGCACTGTGCTCCACCGGCACGCGCGCGAAGCCGTCGCCGGTGCGCACCGGGATGGACTGCAACAGCCACACCACGCACACGGTGGCAACGATGATGCCCCCCGCCGTGCGCAGAAACCCCTGCAGGCGCGTCCACGTGACCAACAGCATCACCCGCGGCGTCGGGTACTGGTACGGGGGCAGGTCCAGCATCAGGGGCTCGTCGCCCATCGAGCGCCACAGCGTGCGACGCAGGGCCAGGCCCACAAGCACGACCAGGGCGATGGACGTGAGGTACATGGCGAACACCACCGTGCCGGCGCGCGACGGGAAGAACGTTGCCGCCAGCATCACGTACACGGTGAGGCGCGCTGAGCAGCTGGTGAACGGCACGAGCAGGGCGGTGAGGATGCGCTGGCGCGCGCCGCCCAGCACCCGGGTGGCGCTGATCGCGGGCACGTTGCACCCGAAGCCGACGATCAGCGGCAGAAACGCCCGGCCGGGCAGCCCCATGCGCCGCATCAGGCGGTCGACCACCACGGCCGCGCGGGCCATGTAGCCCGAGTCCTCAAGCAACGCCAACAGCAGGAACATCACGGCCATCAGAGGCGTGAACGTCAGCAGCATCCCGACGCCGGCGACGAGGCCGTCGACCACCAGGCCCGTGAGCCACGGCCACGTGAGGTGGGCGGACTCCAGCAGCGACCGGGCGCCGTCGCTGGCCGGACCGGTGACGAGCCGGTCGAGCACGTCCTGCAGGGGAGCCACCACCGTCGTGGTGGCCTGGAACACCAGCCACATCATGGCGGCGAACAACACCGGCCCGAACACGCGCGACAGCACCACGCGGTCGACGCGGTCGCTCAGCGTGGCGCGGGGACCATCCGGCCGTTCCACGGACGCGTGCACCGCGGCGTCGACCCAGGTGAAACGCTCGTCGGCGCGCTCGAAGTCGTCCACGAGGGCCGCGTCGGGGTGGGCGCGCGCCGGGGTGGGCGCGTGACCCAGGCGGTCCAGGACCTCGCGCGCGAGGGCGTCCAGACGCTGCCGACGCCGGGGGTCGACGGCCACCACGGGCACCCCCAGCGCGGCCGACAGGGCGTCCACGTCGACGTGGATGCCACGGCGCAGCGCGACGTCCTCCATGGTGAGCGCCACGATCACGCGGTAGTCGAACTCCCGCAGCTGCGACACGAGGTAGAGACTCCGGGCCAGGTGCGTGGCGGCCGCGGCCACCACCACCACGTCGGGGCGCTCGCCCACCGGCACGTCCACGAGCAGCGCCCGGGTCAGCGCCTCGTCGGGCGACTGAGGATCCAGGGAGTACGCGCCGGGCAGGTCCACCAGGTCGAACACGGTGTCCATGCCGGCGGGGCGCCACGCGCCACGGCCCACCTCGACGGTGGTGCCAGGCCAGTTGCCCATGGTGCGCCGGGCCCCCGTGAGCCCGTTGAACAACGTCGACTTGCCCACGTTGGGGGCGCCGGCGAGCGCGACCACGGGCGCCCCCTTCGGCGCGACGGGGACGCCGGACTCGTGGCATGTGGCGACGGGCCCCGCGGCGGCGGGGGCGCCGTCCCGGTGGGGTCCGTCGTGACTAGGCGTCCGCGACGACCTGCAGGGCGGACGCGGCGGTGCGGTCGAGCGCCACGCGGGCGTCGCCCGCGGCCACGACGCGCCCACCGCCGCTGGTGCGCTGGGTGGCGGTGACGCTCATGCCGCAGCGCAGGCCGAGTTCGGCCAGCCGGCGGCGCAGTGCGGGGTCGGCCGCAACGTTGCACAGCATCGCGGTCTGACCCAGCGGGCAGTCGAGGAGGCACACGGCCTTGCTGAATACGCGGGGAGCGGCGTCCACGCGGCAACCATAGCGGAGGTTAGGGCCGCCGAATGGCGATGGGGGCCTCTATTAACCATGTTCGTTTCCCAAAAGGGACGGACGCCCCGCCGGAACGTGCCCTGGCGTCAGCGCGCGGGTGCGCGGAGGATCATCTGCGTGCAGCGGAAATGGGCGATGGCCCGCCCCGCCTCGTCGTCGACGCGGGCGTCCCATACCTCCGTGGAGCGTCCGGCGTGAAGCCGGGTGGCGGTGCACGACAGCCCGCCGTCCCTCGCCGTGCCTACGAAGCTCGCGCTCAGGTCCACGGTGGCGAAGCCGGTGGCGTCGTCGGGCAGGCCCCGCCAGCACGCGTAACCGCACACCGTGTCGGCGAACGCGACCACCGCGCCGCCGTGCAGGAAGCCGTTCGGCGCCATCACACGCGGCTCCGCACGCATCGTGCCCACCAGGGGATCCGCGGCGAGGTCGGGGAACTCGATGCCCAGGAGCCCCACCAGGCCGTCGCGGCCGAGCGCCTCGAGCTCGGTGAACGACGCGCGCCCCGCCGTCACGGCAGCTGTGCCACCCACACCACCGCGCCGCCGCGCATCTCGGCCACGAAGGCGTCGGTGCCTCCGGCGCCGCGCCACACGGCCCGGGCGCCGCTGACCTGCGGGGCCTGCCAGGCCACGCCGCGGCCGGCGAGCTCGCGCGCCCGTGCCCGCGCGTCGTCGCCGTCGTGGACGCCGTCCGCGGACACCCACGCGGCGTCGGACCGCAGCAGGCCCGCCAGCGCGTCGCCGTCGCCGTCGCGCAGCGCGTCGTCCACCCGGGCGCGCACGCCGGCCACGCGCTCGGCCCTCTCGGCGTCGGTCGGATGCGCCGCCACCGCGATCAGCCGTTCATGTGCGAGAACGGCTCCACGGAACGGGCGAACATGGACAGCAACTCAGGGGGCAGCACGCTTTCGGAGCGGTCCACCAGCGAGGCCACGAGCGCCACGCGACGCTCGCCGGACTTCTCGACGATGGCCTCCCAGCCGGCCTGCTCGTTGGGGCGGGCCTCGGTGGCCAGATCGGCCATGGTCATCGCGATCTTCTCGGTGGGCTGCATCTGCGACAGGGTCGCGTGCGCGTCGACCATCAGGATGAGACGGATCCACGGCTGGCTGCCGAAGTCGCGCGCGGCCCTCACCCACTGGGGCGAGATCCACTCCTCCAGGTCGCCGATGAGGGCGTCCCACACCTCGGGGCCGGGCGCCGGGCCCTGCGGCATCGGGGTTTCGCCGTCGCTCACAGGCGTCCCAGCAGCTCGGCCTTCTTGGCCGTGTACTCGGCCTCGGTGATGAGCCCCTCTTGGTGGAGGGCCGCCAGGTCGCGGATGGCGTCGGCGATCGACGCCTGCGGGGCCGGCGGGGCGCCCTTGCCGGGCCGCAGCCGCTCGGGCAGCCCCACGTACCCGCCCACATCCTCCGAGATCTGCTTCGCCATCTTCTTGGCCTGGTCGGCCGCCCGGCGGACCTCGTCCATCATCTCGCGTAGGGCGCGCTGCGCCTCGTCCCTGGAGTCCATGGGGCGACGATACCGCGTCGCGGCCCCCGGTGGTCGCGCGCGTGTCGCGCCCGCCGGGGGCCGGGCCTGGGGTCCGTGCCGTTGCTAGTTTCTTGGCATGTCGACCGAGGCGCTTGCGCAGGCCGATCTGCGCACCAGCCACGCCCGTGCCGCGGCCGAAGCCGTGCTGTCGCTGGCCGGCACCGTCGACCGCAGCCTCGACCGTCACGCCGGGGAGTTCGGCATCAGCGACGCGAAGCTCGAGGTGCTGGAGCTGCTGTCGTGCTGCGCGGGCCGCCGCGCGTGCCTGCACACGCTGGGCGACCGGCTCAGCGTGACCCGCCCGAACATCACGAAGCTCATCGATGGGCTGGAGCGCGCCGGTCTCGTGCGGCGCCTTCCGCATCCGGAGGACCGCCGCCGGGTGCAGGCCGAGCTGACGCCCGACGGCGCGACGCTGGCGGCCCGTGCCCTGCCGGGTCGCGTGGCGCGCCTGGAGGGCCTGTGGGAGCAGGTGGACGACGCAGAGCTTGCCGAGCTCGCGGCGGTGCTCACGCGCGTCGCCACCGCGGCGTCCGCACGGTGGCGCCCGGCCGAGGACGACGCGCCGAGCTGACCGGCGCGCCGCGGCTCAGGCCTCGGCCGCGCCCCAGAGCGCCTCCACGCTGGTGCCCAGCGCCCGGGCCACCTTCAGCGCGAGGTACACCGACGGGGCGTAGTCGCCGGTCTCCATCGAGATGATGGTCTGCCGGCTGACCCCTACCGCACCGGCCAGGGTCTGCTGGGTGAGGCCCGCCCCCTTGCGGCGGGCCCGGATGGCCTCGCCCGCTCCGCCGCTCCGGTCGTCGGCGCGGACGAGACCACCCCTGCGGCTACTGGTCGTCACCGGCGTCTGGGCGACCGCGGTCCTTGCGGCGCACGCTCATCCCGAGCACCGCGAGGGCCAGCCCGACGAGCGCACCGGCACCGATGCCCCAGGCGGTCGACGGCTCCAGGTCGCCCACGCGGACGAACCCGGCGAGGAACACCGCGACCGGGAGGATCGTGATCACCGACCAGAGGACGCGCTTTGCGGTCCACCGCTCCACCGTGGTCTGGACCCGCCGGTGCTCCACGTAGATGGTGGCCAGGGCCATCGGCAGGATGAACGCCAGACCGAGACCCGCGATCGCGCGCGCGGTCTCGGCACTCGCCGACCAGATCATGATGGCCGCGACCCACGGCACCAGAATCCACTGCGCCGACGCCGCCAGCGCGATGCCCTCGTACCAGCGGGTGCGCTCCCGCTCGTCCCGGCCGTACAGGTCACCGTCGAAATCCAGCACGTATGCGACCGCGCGGTCGAAGGCGGACGGCCGGTCGCCGATATGTGAAGTAGACATGACACGATTATCGTGCCCGGCCCACCGGGTGTCAAGTCGGCTTTACTCCAGGTTCACCGACCGCCCCATGCAGACGCAGGGGCGCCCCGGAGGACGCCCCTGGCAACCGCGTCGTGACAGGCCGTGCGCCTAGCGCGCGTCCATTTCCACGTAGTCGCGCTCGTCGGAGCCGATGAAGATCTGGCGCGGACGGGAGATCTTCTGCTCCTTGTCGTGGATCATCTCGTACCACTGGGCCAGCCATCCGGGGGCGCGGCCGATGGCGAACATGACGGTGAACATCTCGGCCGGCAGGCCGAGCGCCTCGTAGATGAGGCCGGAGTAGAAGTCGACGTTCGGGTAGAGCTTGCGCTGCACGAAGTAGTCGTCGGCCAGCGCCGTCTCCTCGAGCTTCGTCGCGAGGTCCAGCAGCGGGTTGACACCGGTGACGGCGAACACCTCGTCGCAGGCCTTCTTGATGATGCGGGCCCGCGGGTCGTAGTTCTTGTACACCCGGTGGCCGAAGCCCATCAGGCGCTCCTTGCCCTCCTTCACGCCGTTCATGAACTCCTCGGCCGACTGGCCGCCCTCGATGCGGCGCAGCATCTTCAGCACGGCCTCGTTGGCGCCGCCGTGCAGCGGGCCGTACAGCGCGGCGATGCCGGCGGCGACGGCCGAGTAGACGTCCACCTGGGACGAGCCCACCGAGCGCACGGCACTGGTCGAGCAGTTCTGCTCGTGATCAGCGTGGAGGATCAGCAGCACGTCGAGCGCGTGCACCAGGTGCGGGTCGGGCGTGTACGAGCCCTTGTCGTCCTGGTACAGCATCGTCAGGAAGTTCTCGCTGTAGCCCTTCGACGTGTCGGGCTTCACGAACGGCAGCCCCTTGCTGTGGCGGTACAGGTACGCGCCCAGCGTGGCGATCTTGCCGATGATGTTGATGATCTGCGTGCGCTGCACCGCGTCGTCGGTGAGGTCGACGGCCTCGGGGTGGTTCGCACCCAGCGCGGCGATGGCCGCGAGCAGCATCGCCATCGGGTGGGCGTCCCGCGGGAACGCCTCG
Organism: Thermoleophilia bacterium; assembly: GCA_020438485.1. Lineage (GTDB taxonomy): Bacteria > Actinomycetota > Thermoleophilia > Miltoncostaeales > Miltoncostaeaceae > JAGQUM01. The sequence goes on from JAGQUM010000007.1 coordinate 30,182, forward strand.
ATGAACTTCTCGATGTGGTCCGGGACGGGCATCGCCGCGACGACGTCCTTCTCCCACGCCTCGAGGGCGGCCTTCGACGGGAGCTCCCCGTCGAGCAGCAGGAGCGCCACCTCGAGGAAGCTGCTCTTGTCGGCGAGCTGCTCGATGGGGTAGCCGCGGTACCGCAGCACCCCGTTGTCGCCGTCGAGGTACGTCACCGCGCTGCGACACGAGGCCGTGTTCATGTACGCGGGGTCGTACGTCATCAGGCCGAACTCTTCATCGCTCGTCTTGATCTGCCGCAGATCGGTCGCGCGGATGGTCTCCTCGCTGATCGGGACCTCATACGACGTGCCCGTGCGGTTGTCGGTGATCGTGAGGGAGTCGGACTTGCTGGTCATCTGCCACCTTCGACGCGGTTGCTCAGGTTCGGTGCGTAGCCCGATGGAGTCTAGTTGAGCCGGACGGGTCGGGGACCCCCCGGGAGACCGCCGGGACCGGGTCAGCGCTATCACACAACGGCCACCGGTTTGTCACCACGGCGGGCGGGCCCGTTGTCAGCGTGGTCGGCAACACACGCAACGCGCCGCGCGCGGTCCTTTCGTTCGTGAGATCCCCACGGGTCCGGCGCCGCAGCGCCCACTCCCCCTCCCAGGAGCCGCCCGTGCGACGACTGTTCCGCCCCGCGCCCGCCCGCACCACGACGCGCGTGGATTTGCACCTGCACTCCCGGGCCTCCACCGACACCGGCAGCTGGTTCCTGTCGCGCGCGGTGATGCCCGAGTCGTTCGTGGACCCGGCCGACGCGTACCGCACCTGCAAAGCCCGCGGGATGGACATGGTCGCGCTGACCGACCACAACACGATCGCGGGCGCCCTGGAGATCGCACACCACCCGGACGTCATCGTGGGCGTCGAGATCACCACCGGCTTCCCCGAGGAGCCGCTGGTCCAGCTGCACGTGCTGGCGTGGGGGGTCACCGAGGCCGACTGGGCCGAGCTTGACCGCGTCCGGCCCAACGTGTTCGAGCTGGTGGCGGAGCTGCGCGCGCGCAACATCCCCCACGCGCTGGCGCACGCGCTGCACCGGGTGGGCGACGAGCTGACGGTGGACCACCTGGAGATCTGCCTGCTGCTGTTCCCGCTGTGGGAGGGCCGCAACGGCGCCCGCCCGGCGGTGAGCAACGAGGTGGGCGTGAGGATCGCGCGCTCGGCGTCGCCCGCGCTGCTGGCCCGCCTGGCCGAGAAGCACGGCATCCCCGCGTGCGGCGACGGACCGCCCGCCCTGACGGGCGGCAGCGACGACCACTCGCTGCTCGAGGCGTGCAACGCGTGGAGCGAGTTCCCGCGGTCGTCGACCCCCGCCGAGGTGCTGGACCATCTGCGGGCCGGGCGCGTCGAGATGGGCGGGAACCACGGGGGCTCCACGGCCCTGGCCCACAGCGTGGGGACGCTGCTGCTCAAGCAGTACGCGAACTCCGGGGCGAAGGGGGTGCCGGACGCCATGCGCGGGGTGTTCTCGGACCTGATCCACCACCCGCTGGCCGACCTGCCCTCCCTCGGCGACGCCGCGGCGGCCCCGTCCGGGCGCGGCCACGGCCTGGGCCAGGACCTGATGCGCGACCTGCGCGGCGACAAGCGGTTCGTGATGCGCTACAGGGCGGCCGGGAAGCGCCCCGACAGCCCGGAGCGCTCGCGCGAGCGCCTGCGGATGGCCACGTCGTGGCTGCACGAGCGGGCCCTGGCGTCCGCGCTGTCGCCGGAGGGCTTCTCGCTGGGCCGGCTGGGCGCCCGCGTCGACGCGCTGACGGCGTCCGCCGCCGTGGCGGCCCCGTACTTCCTGGCCGCCCGCTGGATGAAGGGCGAGCGGCGCCACGCGGTGGACATGGAGCGCGAGTACTTCGGCGTGCCGGGACTTGAGCCCGAGCGGGGGCGCCCGCGGGTGCTGATGCTCACCGACACGTTCGACGCGCTGAACGGGGCGGCCGGCACCATGCGCCGGCTGGCCGCCTGGTCGGCCGCGCAGCCCGACCGCCCGGTCACCGTCGTGACGTGCGCCCGCCGGGAGTCCGCCGATCCCGGCGTGCACCGGCTGCGCAGCGTCGTGGAGTGGCCCATGCCGGCCTACCCCAGCGACGACGTGCGCCTGGCCGTGCCGTCGCTGCTGGACCTGCTGCGCCTGGCCGACGAGTCGGGGACTGAGGTGATCCACGCCGCGACGCCCGGTCCCCTGGGCGTCGCGGGCCTGGTGGTCGCGCGGGCGCTGGGCATCCCGTTCGTCGCCAGCCACCACACCGAGCTGGCCCAGTACGCCCTGGACCTGACGGGCGACCGCCTGGCGGCCGGGCTGGTGGGTCAGGGCCTCGGCTGGTTCTACGGCCAGGCCGCGCGCGTCTACGTGCCGTCGCGGGTCAGCGGGCGGGGCCTGATGGACGCGGGCGTCGATCCCGAGCGGGTGTTCATCTTCGGCCGCGGCGTCGACCCGGACGCGTTCTCGCCCGCGCACCGCTCCTCCGCCGGGCGCCGCCGACTCGGGGCCAGGGGTGGAACGGTCGTTCTGTACGTGGGGCGCCTGTCGGCCGAGAAGGGCCTCGACCAACTGGCCGACGCGTTCCGGCGGGTGTCCGCGACACGGCCGGACCTGACGCTGGCGCTGGTGGGGGACGGTCCCCACCGTGACGCCCTGGCGAAGCGCCTGGCCGGCACGCGGCACCGTTTCGTCGGGCCGCTGCGCGGCAGCGAGCTGGCCGAGGCGTACGCGTCGGCCGACATCTTCTGCCTGCCCAGCCTCACCGAGACGTTCGGCCAGGTGGTGGTCGAGGCGTCGTGCTCCGGGCTGCCGGTGATCGTGTCCGACCGCGGCGGGGCCTGCGAGCAGGTGCGCGCCGGGGAGACGGGGCTCGTCGCGAGGGGCGGGGAGGCCGAGCACGTCGCCGCGGCCATCGCGCGGCTCGCGGACGAACCGGAGGAGCGGATGCGCATGGGCGCCGCGGCCCGCGCCCACGCGGCCTCGCGGGCCGGCTGGGACGAGGTGTTCTCCACGCTGGTGTCGGGGTACGACACCGTTGCCGGGCACGCCGAGCCGGCGCCGGCGCCGGCGCGGCCGAGCCGCCTGACCACCGAAGGCGAGCGCGCGTGACGGTGGCCGACGGCCCCCGGGTGGTGGACGTCACGCAGTGGTACTCCCCCACGTCAGGCGGCATCCGCACGTACCTCCACGCGAAGGCGGAATGGGCGGCGAGCACCGGGGCGTTCCACGCCGCGGTGCTCACGGGCCCGCGGGACGGGGTATCGACCGTCGCGGGAAGCCCGGCCGTGCTGGTGCGCGGCCGCACCCCGCGCGCCACGTGGGGATACCGCGTCGCGTTGCGTGCCCGCGGCGTGCTGGCCGCCGTCGAGCGGCTCCGTCCCGACGTCATCGTGGTGCATGACGCCCTCGCGTTTCCGCGGTCGCTGGCCGAGTGGGCCTCCGACGCCGGCGTGCGGGTCGTGCAGGTGTGTCACTCGCACCTGGCCGACGCCGTGCGGGGCGCGCCGCGGATCGTGCGCAGGCCGGCGGGCGCCGCGCTGACCGTGATCCAGCGCCGTGCCCTCACCGTGGGGGAGGTGGTCCTCGTGGCCTCTCCCGTGGTGCGCGAGGCCATCCGGGGCGGGGCGCCCGGGCCCGACGTGGTGGTGTCGCCTCTCGGCATCGACCTCGACACGTTCCGGCGCGCCACCCCGGACCCCGAGCTGCGCCGGTGTCTCGGCGTCCCGGACGGCGCGCCGCTGCTGCTGTACGCCGGCCGCCTGTCGCGGGAGAAGGCCGTCGACCTGTTGCCCGGCGTGGTGCGCGGCGTCGAGGACGGCGTGCTGGTGGTGGCCGGCACCGGCGCGGCACGGACGCGGCTGGAGCAGCAATGCCGCCGGGCGGGGGTCGGAGCGCGGGTGCGTTGGATGGGCCACGTGTCCGACCGCGACCAGATGGCGAGCCTCATGGCGACCGCCGACTGCTTCGTCCACCCCAACGCCCGCGAGCCGTTCGGGCTGGCGCTGCTCGAGGCCCTCGCCGCCGGGTGCCGCCTCGTGGCCCCGCGGTCCATCGGCATCGCCGACATCGTGGGTGGCCGCGGGGCCGTGCTGGTGGATCCCCACGACCCCGACGCGCTCGCCGCCGGCGTGGCGACGGCGCTCGGCCGGCCCCGCCCCCGCCCTGACCTCGACGACCTGTCGTGGAACGCGGTGTTCCGCCGCGAGTGGACCCTGTACCGCAGCCTCGTGAACCAGACCGCGTGATCCGGTCGCTCGTCGTCTCCATCCACGACGTGGCGCCCGCCACGCGGGACGAGTGCCACGCGCTGCGCGTCATCGTCCGCGGGGTCGCGGGGGACGTCCCGGTGAGCCTGCTGGCCGTTCCGCGCTACCACGGCGAGCAGTGGGACCGCGCCACCACGGAGTGGCTGCGCGCCCGCGTGCGCGAGGGCGACGAGCCCGTCGTCCACGGCCTGGTGCACCAGGACGGCCGCGGCCGCGACGGCGCCGAGTTCGGGCGCCGCGACTCGCTGGGCGACACGATCGCGCGCCTGTCGTTCGCGGTCGCCGAGGTCCGCGCCCTGGGCGTACACCCCGAGGGCTTCGTGGCGCCCGCGTACGCGCACCCCGATGCGCTGGAGCGGGCTCTGCGCACCAGCGGGCTGCGCTGGTGGGCCACCCGCGGTCGCCTGACCGGCCGGGCCGGCCGCGTGGCGCTGCCCAGCGTGGGCCTCGGCGCCTCCACGCGGACGCGGCGCGTGGGGAGCGTCCTCACCGCTCCGCTGGCCGCCAGGGCCATGGCCGCGGCGCCGCGGGCGCGCCTTGATCTGCACCCCGCGGACCTGCACCACCCGTCCCTGGCGCGGTCGGTCCGGCCGTTGCTGGAGGCCCTGCTGGGGCAGGGGCGGGTCGTCGTGACGCACGCCCGCCTGCGGGACGAGCAGGCGCCGCCGCCCGGCGAGGCGCACGGTGATGACGGTTCCGAGGCGGGCGCTGCTACTGTTGCGGGCGTCCTGCCCACGGGCGGGACGCCCGGCACGCGCCGCCTCAGGCGACGCAACGCCGCCTGAACCGCCGCCGGCCGCGCCACGGATGCGCCCGGCGGCACGACACATCGCATAGGAGAACCAACATGGCCGAGCACGAGAGCTCGCTTGCCGTCCTGGTTGATTTCGAGAACATGGCCCGCCCCGGCGCGAAGGGCCGCGGCGACTTCGAGATCCACCTCGTCCTCGACCGGCTTGCCGACAAGGGCCGCGTGCTGGTCAAGCGCGCGTACGCCGACTGGAGCCGCTATCGCGACGCCCGGCACGAGCTGATGAACGCGGGCCTCGAGCTCATCGAGATGCCGTCCGCGCGCGAGGGCGCCAAGAACCGCGCCGACATCAAGATGG
>JAGQUM010000008.1 GCA_020438485.1 Thermoleophilia bacterium
CGGCGGCGTCCCGCGCCGAGCTGGCCGCCGCCCTCGAGGCCGCCCGGTCGCGGGTGGCGGCGTCGGCCGCGGCCCTGGTGCAGGCCCCTCAGGCGGCTCCCGTGCCGCAGCCGGCCCCGCAGCCGGCCCCGCAGTCGGCCCCGGCCGCTCAGGCCACCCCCGCCCCGGCGACGATCCCCGCGCCGGCGACGACCCCCGCCCCTCCGGTTCTCACCGTCGTCCCCGATCCGGTGGACGCCGACGAGGCCGCCGCCCCGGAGGCAGACTTCTCCCACCCCGAGCTGGACGCTGTGCGCGACGAACTGGCGGAGGCAGGCGTCGACCCCCGCTACCTTGACCCGTTCATCGAGGGGTTCCGCCGCAACGCCGTGCCGTTCCTGGCCGAGGACGCGGACGTCCGCGAGGCCGTGCGCCAGGCATTGGCCGCGCGCCTGCCCGTGTCCCGCGACTGGAAGGGCCGCCCAAAGGGGCAGGCGCTGGCGTTCGTCGGGCAGTCAGGCGTGGGCAAGAGCACCGTCGTTCGTAAGCTGGCATGGCGCCTCCACCAGGCGGGCCGCAGCGTGACCATCATCGCCGCGGGCGACGAGCCCGACGCGGCGGTCGCGTCGCTGGCCGAGCGCCTCGGCATCCGGTACGAGCACGCCGCCGACGCGGAGTCCCTGGCGCAGGCGCGCACGGCCGCGTCCGACGCCGAGGCCGACATCGTGCTCATCGACACCCCCGGCCGATCCCACACGAACCTCGACGAGATGGAGGAACTGGGCCGCCTGCTGAGTCTGGCGCGCGTCGAGGAGGTGCATCTGGTGATGCCGGTGGCCGTGCCGCTGGCCGACCTGGGCGACCTGTCGCGCCGCTTCCGCATCGCCGGCGTCAACCGCATCACGCTCACGAAGCAGGACGAGACCCGCCTGCTGGGCAACCTGGTCAACGTGCCGCTGCGCCTGTCGAAGCCGCTGGCGTTCCTGGCGGACGGCACGTCGGCGACGGCCCACCTGCGCCCCGTCGACCCCCACTTCGTTGCGGGCGTGCTGCTGCCGTGAGCACGGCGCTCAAAGCCGACGCGCTCGGGCCCCTGCCCACGGTGGGGCAGTCCGTGTGGTTCGAGAACCTCCCCAGCGGACCCGCCGAGGTCTGCGTGGAGGAGCTCGTCCCGCCGGCACTGCGCACCGACTCTCCGCGCTTCGCGGGTGTGGAGGTGGCCGTCCGCCAGGGCTCCCAGCTGGAGATCTTCTTCAGTTCCGGGAACGTGCCGTGCAACGCGCGGGCGACGGTGATCCCCGCCCCCAAGGGCAGGGGAGGCGGGCCGTGGGTGCTGGTGCGCTCGGTGGAGCGCCTGCAGCGCCGGGCGGCGGTGCGTGTGCCCGCCATGCTGCGCGTGCGTGTGTCGGGCGGCGATCCCGCCTTCGAGGCCGACGTCGTGTCGGAGGACGTCTCGTCGACCGGCATCCTGGTGCGCTCGGCAACCGCGCTGCCGCACGTGGATGGGCCGCTGCTCGTGACCCTGCCGGTCGGCGCGACGGGCGTGACGCTGGCCGCCCGCGTGGTGCGCGTGACGCGCGCCGACGCCGGGGACAGGGCCTGGAAGACCGCGCTGGCGTTCATGGGGACCAGTCGCGACGAGGAGGACGCGCTCGTGCGTTTCGTGTTCGAGCGGCAGCGTGAGTTGCGGCGACGAGAGGCGGGGCTCAGCTGATGGCCAAGGAGAAGAAGAACGCGGAGGAGACGGCGCCGCCCGGCGTCATCGACCTGTGGACCCAGCGCGCGAAGGGCATCGGCCTGCTCGCGGGCTTCGCGGTGGCGTTCCTCGTGTCGTACCGGGCGGGTCTGCCGTGGGCCGACGCCACCATCCGCGGGGTCATCGGCGGGCTTGTGATGTCGGTCGTCGCGTGGTGGTGCTCGCTGATGGTGATCCAGGGGCTCATCCGCACCGCGATGGTCAACGCGCGCCTGGAGCGCGACAGGGCCGCCGCCGAGGCCGCCGCCGCCGCGGAGTCGGTTGCCGCCGCGGGCACGGTGTCCCCGGCCGACGACCTCGGGCTCCCGCGGTGAACCCCGTAACGAACACCCGAGGAGCTGAACGGGCATGAACGTCTCATCCTTCGGGGTCTCCGGCCCCCGCTGGTCACCCGCACCCGACCGGTTCGCGACCCCCGCGGCGGCGTCCCGCTTCGTGCGTGACGACGACCCGCAGGGCGCCCCCCCGCCCGACGCTCCGGCCCCCGCGGGCACGCGCACCGCGTCCCGCCACACGGCGGGTACCAGCGACCCGACCGGCGTGGCCGGCAGCCGTCTGGACGCGTTCGCCTGATGGCCGACCTGCCCAAGCCCGGGTACCTCGTCGTCGAGATCCGCGAGGAGGGGGCCTGCGTCGGCGGCCTGATGGTGACCGACGAGAACGGCCTGCCCCTGGACTTCCGCTTCACCGACCCCATCACGCCCACCCGCCTGCAGAGGGCCCTGTACGGCGGGGCGCTCGAGCGCTATCTGCGCGCCGACGTGGTCGCCGGGACCCTTCTCTCGAGCATCGAGGCGAAGCCCACCGTCATCTTCGTTGACGAGGACGACCTGTTGCGCCTGCCGGACGCGCCGTGCCCGGTGGCGTCCGTGGACACCACCCAGCTCCCGCCCATCGGCCCCGTCGGGACGTCCAAGGGCGAGCGCGGCACCCACGCGCTGCTGCAGATCAACGACCACGGCGCCCCCGTGCGCGTGAAGGTGGCCGACGAGGCGTCGATCGGCCCGGTCAGCGACGCGCTGGTCGCCCTGGGCGGCTTCATGGACGTGAGCGAGCCCGCCGACCGCGTGCGCGACGCGCTCAACCTCATCGCGAGCGGCGAGCTGAGCTGACCGGGCGGCGACCAGGGGCATCGCGGCACGCGGTCGCCGACGAGGTCCGCCGCGTCGTCGCGCGGCTGGGCGGCCGCCCGCCCACGCACCGTGTGGACGGTCCCCTGGCCCGCGCCGCGTCGCTGACAGACGCGGGGCGCGGCACGTCGCGGGCGCTCGCGGTCGCCATCGACGCGGAGGCCATGCACAGCCCCCCGCCCGGCACCGGGGTGCTCACCGCCGCGGCATCCGACGTGGAGGCCCGCATCTCGGAGACGCACCTGCCGCTCGAGACGACCGCCCGCCTGGCCATGCCGCCGCCCGCTCGCATCGGGTCGGCGGCCGCGGCGCTGCCCGCCGCCGGGCCCGCGGGCGCCGTCCCCCTGGGCCTGGGCACGCCCGCCTCGTTCACGGCGGAACTGCACGTGGCGCTCCCGGGCCTGCACTCCGAGGCCCGGCCCCTGACGGCGCACCGGCGCCGCGTCGGGCCCCTGCCCGGCCGTGCCTCCCCGCGCCGCTACCGCGCGCTGCCGCGCGTCCTCTTCCTGGCCCGCCGACGCCGTATCCGCGCGGCGGGCGTCGAGCGCGGCCGCCTGGCGGGCGCGTGGGCCACGCTGCTGCGCGAGCACGCGTACCCCCAGGACGACGTCACGTTCGTCGGCCTCTACGGCCCCCTGCCGCTGGGCGCGGTGGTCGGCGCCCGCCTCGAGCGCGACGGCACGACGCTGGTGGAACTCCGGCGGGTCGCCATCCCGGGACCGCGAGGGGACGTGGTGATGGCGCTGTATCGCCCCACCGGGACCGTCTTGCGCACCGCGTACCCACGGGGTGCCGAGCGCCGCGGGCGCCTGCGCTAACCTGCCCCGGTCATCCGAGGGGCCGTCCGCGCGGTCCCTCCCACCCGGAAGGGGCGCTGTGAACGTCAAGTCGACGGTGAGGGTTGGCGCGGCGGTGGCCGCGGCGTTCGCGGGAACGGCGGCGGCCCAGACCACGCCGATGGCGCCCGCGACTCCCCCCGCGACGCCCCTGCCCAAGGGGATCATCGCCCCCGGGGTGACCATCGCCGGCGTCCCGGTCCAGGGGCTGACGGCCGCGCAGGCCCGGGCTCAGGTGGCCGCCGCGTTCGCGCCGCGCCTGGCCGACATGGTCGTCGTGGCGCGGGGCGCCCGGTACCGCCTGTCGCCGCGCACGTCGGGCTACACCGCCCTGATCGACAGGGCCGTGAAGGCCGCGCTCAACGTCGGCCGCTCACAGCCGTCCGGGCCGGTCGACATCCCCGTGACCCAGCGGGTCAACGCGTCCCGGCTCGCCCAGGTGGTGCGATACAAGACCAAGGCCCGCAACGTGCCGGCCCGCGACGCCGTCACGACCGTCCGCGGCACCCGCCTGGTGACGAAGGGGTCCCGCAACGGCGTCGAGATCGACGTCCCCCGCAGCGTGACCCTGCTGACCAACCGCATGCTGCGCCGCACAACGAGCACGGTGAGGCTGCCGACGCGGCGCGTGCGGCCCGCCGTCACGGTTCCGCCGACCGCGATCCTGGTGAACCGCTCCGCGTTCGTCCTCACGGTCGTTCACAACGGCCGCAGGCGCACGTTCCCGATCGCCGTCGGGCAGCCCGCGTACCCCACCCCATACGGCAACTTCCACGTCACCGACATGCAGCGCAACCCCACGTGGTACCCGCCGGACTCGCGCTGGGCGGAGGGGCTCGGGCCGGTCGCCCCGGGCGCCGGTAACCCGCTGGGCACGCGCTGGATGGGCACGTCGTCGCCGGGCATCGGCATGCACGGTACCCCGTCGCCCGGCACCATCGGCAGCCGCGCCTCGCACGGGTGCATCCGCATGTACATCCGCGACGCCGAGGCCCTCTACAGGCTGATCTCCGTGGGGACACCGGTCTACATCAGGTAGCCCGCGAACCCCGGGACGCCGGCGGGGCGAGCGCGGGGCATTGCCGGCGATCCGACGTCGCCTCCTGCCGCCACACCCGTGGTCGGCGAACCGGGCTGGTCCTGGCTGGAGTGCCATGGCCGCTGCGCCCGCGCTCGCGATCACCCAATGGGGCCGGGGATCCGCGAGCCCGAATCCCGGCGACGTGCCAGGAGGGGAGGCGTTCGCGGAGTGTGCCACGACCCGACGAATACCCCCCGGGGTCGGGCCGGGCCGGGTCAACGGCGGCCTCCGGGGACGCCCGCGCGTCGCTACGCCCCCACCGAACGCCGCAGCTCCACACGGCGGTCGGGGGGGACGTCCATCCAGTCCTCGTCCATGAGGGCCCCCTCGAGGGCCCACAGCAGCATCAGCGTCACGTCCCACGGGCGCCAGGCCTTGACGCGCCGGTACGCCTCGGCCGCCCCGATCCTGCGCAGGTCGCCCGGTGTGTCGATGCCCACCTCGTGCAGCCACCCGGCCGTGATCGGGCCGATGTTGCGCAGGTCCTCGGTGCGCTCGGCGGTCACGCCCCGGCCCCCCGCACACCCGCCCGCAGTCGCGCGGCTGCCGGCGCGGGCATGAGCGCCGTCACGCGCACCCCCTCACGGGTCTCGGTGTGCCGCACGTCGCGGCCCTGGGAGTAGATGGCCGAAAGCGTCGCGCCGTCCTGCCACGGCACAATGACGTCGATGTGGGTCATCGCTGCCCTGGCAACGTCGGCCAGCCGTTCCCGCAGCGCGTCGAGTCCCTCGCCGGTGATCGCCGACACGCGCAGAGCGTCGGGGTGACGCCCCGCCAGCTCGCGTCGGGTGTCCGCGTCGACCGCGTCGATCTTGTTGAGCACGAAGAGGCGGGGCACCTCGCCGGCCCCGATCTCCTCCAGCACGTCGTCAACCGTCGACGCCTGCTCCAGGCGGCGCGTCTCCGGCTCGGACGCATCGGCCACGTGCAGGATGAGATCGGCCTCGCGCGCCTCGTCCAGCGTCGACCGGAACGCGTCCACCAGCTGGTGGGGGAGGCCCGAGATGAACCCGACGGTGTCCGACAGCAGCAGGCGGAACCCCTGGAACTCGATGGCCCGCGTGGTGGCGTCGAGTGTCTCGAACAGCGCGTCGTTCACGCTCACGCCCGCGCCGGACAGGGCGTTCATCAGGCTGGACTTGCCGGCGTTGGTGTAGCCCGCCAGCGCGACCCGCGGCACGCCCGACTCCCCGCGCCCCTGGCGCATCACCCCGCGCGAGCGCGCCACGTCGCGCAGGCGGCGCCGCAGTACGCCCATGCGGTTGCGCACCAGGCGCCGGTCGCTCTCCAGCTGCGACTCGCCCGGGCCGCGTGTGCCCACGCCGCCGCCCAGGCGCTCCAGATGCTGCCACAGCCCCTCCTGGCGAGAGTACGAGTACTCCAGCTGCGCCAGCTCCACCTGCAGCTTTCCCTCGGCCGTCGTGGCGTGCAGCGCGAAGATGTCGAGGATCACCGCGGTGCGGTCCACCACCCGGGTCTTCAGCCGGTCTTCGAGTTGGCGCTGCTGCCCGGGCGACAACTCGTGGTCCACCGCGACCACGTCGGGTCTCAGCGCCTCGACGCGTCCGCGCAGCTCGTCCAGCTTGCCCTTGCCCAGGAACGTCCGCGGATCCGGCGCGTCGCGCTGCTGCACCATGGTCTCGACCACGTCGACGCGCGCCGTCCGCAGCAGTTCCACCATCTCGGCCAGAGACGCGGCGGCTTCGGCCGCCCTGGGGTAGGAGCCGACCACGACGGCGGTCTCGGGTCCCTCGCGCGGGCCCTCGTCCGGGCGGTCGTCGCCCGCGGCGCGGCCGCGGTACGTGCGCTGCAGTTCACGGTCCTTGCCGTGGTCCAGAAAGCGGTCCTTGCCCATCGGCGCCAAGGATACCGCGCCCGCGGCGCGCCTCAGCCACCGCCCTTCGCGTCCTGCACCTCCACCATGCGCTTCAGCGTCACGGCGACCGCGTCGTCGGGCACGGCGCCCGTGCCGCGGACCACCAGCGTGTTGGGGCCCACCGAGCGCACCAGTATCCGCTCACGGTCGCCCTCGCCCTGGCGGGCGCCCTGGCTGCCCGGCAGGTCGCGCGGGGTCCACGCGGTGCGCCCGTCCTTGCCCAGACGGGTCTGCACCAACTGCAGCCCGAAGTTGTCCGCGGTCAGGTGGCTGGGCCAGACCACGATCACCGCCGATAGCTCGCCGCCGCCGGGGTGCGTGAACGTGCGGATGCCGGACCTGCCGAGCCCCGCCCCGCGGGCCCGCGACGAGACCGCCTCGGGGACGGCGTCGGGCAGCGTGGCCGCCAGCACCTGCTCTGCCGTGGCCTCGTGCTCGGCGACGCCGTTGCGCAGGCCGGACGGCACCGGCAGCGTGTGCAGAACGGCGACGGGGTCCGCGGCGGGCCCCTTCGACTCGTTGGGCCCGGCGGGCCCGCACCCGGCGGCCGCGGCGAGGGCGGCGACGGCGAGGAACGGGGCGAGGCGGCGGTGCACGGGGGCGACCCTACCGGACCCGCGTTTACCAACCCTCAAAGTGCGGTTGACCCGGGCCGCACGGACCCCGTCTATTGTCCGGCGCACGTTCACGGAGGCGCTCACGGGGGGCGCCGGTGGACGTCCACCCAGGGAGAACGGATGTATTCGACGACGCAGCGGATGAACAACTCGCTACGGACGTTCGTGCTCATGGCGGGCCTGGCGGCCCTCCTGGTCGGCGTTGGCTACATGATCGGCGGCTCCGGGGGCCTCATGGTCTTCGTCGTCATCGCCGTCGCGATGAACTTCGCGATGTACTGGTTCAGCGGCCCGATGGCGCTGAAGATGGCGCGGGCGCGAGAGGTGAGCGCCGCGGAGGAGCCCGAGCTTCACCGCATGATCGGCGAGCTGGCGCGCCGCGCGGGCGTGCCGATGCCGAAGGTCTATGTGACGCCCGACGAGCAGGCCAACGCGTTCGCCACCGGGCGCAACCCGAAGCACGCGGCCATCGCGGTCACGGCCGGCATCCGGACGGCCCTGCCGCCCGACGAGCTGGAGGGCGTGCTGGCCCACGAGATGGCCCACGTCAAGAACCGCGACATCCTCATCGCCAGCGTCGCCGCCATGATCGCGGGCGCGATCGGCGCGGTGGTCAACGTGCTGCAGTTCTCGATGCTGTTCGGCGGCGGAGACGACGAGGACAGCGGGCCGCTGGGGGCGTTCGGGGCCCTCATCGCCGTGGTGTTCGCGTCGCTGGCCGCCACGGTCATCCAGCTGGCCATCTCGCGGCAGCGCGAGTACCGGGCCGACGCGACCGGCGCGCAGCTGCTGGGCGATCCCCTCCCTCTGGCCGACGCGCTGGTCCGCCTCCAGCACGGGGCGCAGATGAACCCGATGCCGGTGCGCGAGGCCACGGCGTCGTTGTACATCGTCAACCCGTTCGGCGGCATGGGGCGCCAGATGGCGGGCTGGTTCTCGACGCACCCGCCCATGGACGAGCGCGTCCGGCGGCTGCGCGCGATGGCCGGCTCCGGCGCCGGCTTCACCCGCGCGATGTCGTAGCGCCGCAGCGCGGCGGCGGCCCATCCGGGCGGCCGCCGCGGGGTGTGCCAGACTCCCGCGAATCAGGCGCCGCCCGCGGGTCCCGAGAGGGAGGCCGCCGGCCACCGGCCCGGGGGGCACGTGCGGGAGTTCTTCCACCAGAACGAGACCATCATCCTGTTCGGCTACGGACTGGTGTTCTTCGTCCTGGGCTTCGCGGTGTGGCTGCAGAGGCGCCGCGCCAGCCGCATGCTGCTGACCAACGCGCTCATCTGGCTCGCGGTGTTCGCGCTGATCCAGGCGCTCGCCATCTGGGGGCAGGCGTTCGTCCCCATCCAGGAGAGCTACCTCGACGGCGACATCGTCAGCGGCCTGGTGGCCCTGCGCGGCGCGCTGCAGTCGTTCGGATTCCTGTTCCTCATCCAGTTCGGGCTGCGGCTGCTGCACGTCGGGCCGCGGGTGCGGTGGGGGCTCACCGCGGCGAGCGCCGCGGCGTGGCTCGGGATCGTCGGCGCGTCGGCCCTGGCCGCCGATCGAAGCGGCTGGGGCGTCGACGCGTGGGAGAACTCCACGATGGCCCTGGCCCGCCTGGTCCTGCTGGTACCCGGGGCGCTGCTGTCGGCCGTCGGGATGTGGCGGCAGCGCGAGGAACTGGCCGCGTCCGGGATGCTGACGATCCGCCCGTACGTCGCCACGACCGCCGCCGTCCTGGTGGCGTACGCGGTGCTGGGCGGGCTGGTGATCGACCCGGCGCCCTGGGTGGGGGCCGTGCCGAACGAGCGCGGGTGGTTCGGGCACACGGGCGTTCCCCTGGCCCTCGTGCGGGGCGCCGTCGGCCTCGCGCTGTGCATGCTGTGCGTGAAGCTGCTGGAGATCTTCGACGTGGAGGCGAAGCAGCGGCTGGACGCCCTCGAGCGCTCGCGGGCGGTCTCGGACGAGCGGGCCCGGTTCCGCCGCGACCTGCACGACGGCACCATCCAGTCCATCTACGCCGCGGCGCTGCGCCTGGAGGCCACGGCCCAGTCGGCGCCCGACGACCGGCTGCGCGAGGACCTGCGCGGCGTGGTGTCCGACCTCAACACCACGATCGACGACATCCGCCGCTACATCACGGACCTCTCCGAGACCCCCGACACGCCCTCCGGGGTGGCCATGCGCGTCCGCGCGCTCACGGCCGAGCTCGCGCGCGAGTCGCGCATCCCGATCCGCGTGAAGATCTCCGGCGAGGGGGTCTCCGGCCCCGTCCCGGACGGGACGGGACGCCACCTCGAGCAGATCGCCCGCGAGGCCGTCTCGAACGCGGCGCGCCACGCCGGGCCGTGCGCCGTGGACGTCGTCCTCACGTTCGCGCCCGACGAGATGGAACTGATCGTGCGCGACGACGGAGCGGGCATCGATGAGGGCGAGACGACGGATCACGAGGGGCAGGGCATGCGCAACATGCGCGAGCGCGCCCGGCGCCTCGGCGGTCGCCTGAGCGTGCACTCCGCGGCATCCGGCACCCGCATCGTGGTATCCCTCCCACTTGACACCGACGTGCCCGCCGACCAACCCCTCCGCACGCAACCCCTTCCCGAGGTGATCTCCGAGTGAGCAGCCCAGCCGCCGATCCGATCCGCATCGTCGTGGTCGACGACCACGCCGTCGTCCGCATCGGCCTGAAGACGCTCCTGGCCAGCCAGCTCGGCTTCCGCGTGGTCGGCGAGGCGGGCACGGCGGCCGACGCCGTCGCGTTGGTGGGTCAGGCCCGCCCCGACGTCGTGCTGATGGACGTACGCCTGCCGGACGGCAGTGGCGTGGAGGCGTGCCGCCGCATCAAGGCCGACCACCCCGACGTGAGGGTCGTCATGCTGACGTCGTACCAGGACGAGGAGGCCATCGTCGGGGCCGTCATGGCGGGCGCCAGCGGCTACCTGCTCAAGCAGGCGGACTCCGACCGCCTCACGCAGGCCATCCGCGACGCGGCGGCCGGCGAGTCGTCGCTCGACCCGCGCGCGGCCGGTGCGCTGCTGAACCAGTTCCGCGAGCTGTCGGCCCGGCAGGCCGAGGCCGAGCTGGCGGGGTTGACCGACCGGGAGCGCCGCATGCTGGCCCTCATCGCCGAGGGCTACACCAACCGGGCCATCGGCGAGGTACTGCACCTCAGCGAGAAGACCGTGCGCAACCACGTCAGCCAGCTGCTGCGCAAGCTGGGGTTCCAGCGCCGCTCGCAGGCCGCAGCGTGGGCGGGGCAGCGGCGCCTGGAACTGCCGCCGGCGTAACGACCCGGCGGGTTCCCCGGTCGGGCGGGTAGGCTCCGCGGAGCCGCGCGTCCCACGCCCGAAGGAGCACCGATCACATGAGCACGGCCGAAGGCTGGTACGACGACCCGTCCTCGCCGGGACGCCTGCGCTACTGGGACGGCGGCGACTGGACCGATTGGGTCAACGAGAACGGCGAGACGCGCAGCGAGCCACTGCCGCCGCCGCCCGGCGCGGGGGAGGGCGGCGTGTCGCGCGAGACGGCGGCCCCCACGGGACGCCCCACCGAGACCGGCGCGCCGGTGCCGACCGACGCCGGTTTCACCCCGGGCGTGCAGCCCGCGCAGGCGTGGGACGACGCGCCCGCCGCGACCGCGGGCACTGCCGACGCGGGGACCTCGGAGCTCAACCAGCTCCAGAGGATCGGCTTCGCCCTGATGGCCCTCGGCGGCCTCGTGTCGTTCGCCGCCATCGGGCAGGAGGCCACCCGCAGCGTCGACATGCCCATCGTCACCGGCTACGACGTGGGCAACGGGCCGTTCATCTTCGGCCCCCTGCTGGTCGTGGGCGGCGCGCTCGGGCTGTTCGTGAAGAACCCCATCGCCCGGGCCGTCGGCCTGCTCGCCGGCACGGCGGGTGCGTTCGTGCTGTTCGCCCTGCTGCTCGGCGTTCGCGGCAGCGACCAGTTCGTGCAGGACAGCCAGATCGCCATCAAGCCCGGCTGGTGGATCCTGTTCGTCGCGGGCGTCATCGCGCTGGTGGGCCTGGCCGCCGCCATGTGGGGCGGCATCGCGAAGGCCTCGAAGAACCGGTGGCTGCTCATCGTCGCGTTCGCCGTCGTCATGGCGATCCTCTTGCTGCTGCTCGTCATGGGACTCATCACGGACCCGTCGTCGTCCTGGGTGCAGCCCGACTGACAACGCGCGACGAGGAGCGAACCACCCCGCCGAACGCGGCTCGGTGTTGATGACTGCGATAAGCTGAATCGATGACCGAGCCGCCCGCGGGGGACACCCCGGTTCCCAGGCCCGCCCTCGAGGTGACGGGCGTCAGCAAGTCGTACGGCACCGGTACGCACGCGCTGGCCGAGACCGATCTGGTCGTGGCTCCCGGGGAGTTCGTATCGCTCGTGGGGCCCTCGGGCTGCGGCAAGTCCACGCTCCTGTCGATGATCGCCGGGCTGCTGCCGCCGGACACCGGCACGATCCGGCTGGACGGCGAGGACATCGCGGGCCGCCCCGCCGGCCGCCGCGCCGCAGGCGGGCGGGCCATGGTGTTTCAGGAACCCGCGCTGATGCCGTGGCTGTCGGTGCGCAAGAACGTGGAGTACGGGCTGCGAGCCCGCGGCATGGGGCGCGCCGAGCGGCGCGAGCGGGCGCTCGAGGCCCTGGCCCTCGTGCACCTCGAGGGCGTCGCAGACCAGCAGCCCCACGAGCTGTCGGGCGGCATGCGCCAACGGGCGGCCATCGCCCGGGCACTCGTGATGCGCCCCCGGGTGCTGCTGATGGACGAGCCGTTCTCGGCGCTGGACGTGGGCACCCGCACGGTGCTGCACGAGGAACTGCAGCGCATCTATCTGGAGACCCGCCCCGCGGTGGTCTTCGTGACGCACAACCTGATGGAGGCCGCGTTCCTGGCCGACACCGTGTACCTGATGTCGCCCGGACCCGGCAAGATCATCCAGCGCTACGACGTGTCGCTGGAGCGCCCGCGCGAGGAGTCCGACCGGCGCCTGGTGGACATCCGCAACGACATGCTCGAGCGGCTGCGCGCCAACACGCGCGACGCCGGCACGCCCGCCGAGGCGATGCCCGCGTGAGCGCGCCCGCACCGGCCGGCGAGGGCCGGCGGTCCGCGGCCCCCGGGCGCCTCGCCGCGTCCGGTCTGACCTGGCTCGTGCGGCGCGGCTGGCTCATCGTGCTGCTGGCGTCCGCGTGGTGGCTGGTGGCCCAGATGGGCTGGGTCGCGGCGTACCGCCTCCCCAGCCCCGGGTCGGTGCTGCAGGAGCTGCGTCTGGCGTTCACGGACGACCGCATCGACCTGTGGGGTGCCATCGTCAGCACGTTCGTGCGCCTGCTGGAGGGGTGGGCGCTCGGCGTGGTCGCCGCGGTCGTCATCGGCGTCGCGACGGCGGCGGTGCCGTTCCTGGAGGACGGCGTGCGGCCCCTCGCCGCGGGCCTCCAGGCCGTGCCCACCATCGCGTTTCTGCCGCTGGCCATCCTGTGGTTCGGGTTCGGGCCCGCCGCGGTGCTTGCCATCACGGCGTTCGGCACGTTCAAGCCCATGCTGCTGGCCACGTACGGCGCCGTCCACCAGGTGTCGCCCACGCTGCGCATGGCGGGCCGCGCCATGGGCGCGCACGGCCTCTTCTTCCACCGCACGCTGGTGTTCCCGGCCACCATCCCCGCGCTGGTCACCGGGCTGCGGCTGTCGTGGGCGTTCGCGTGGCGCTCCCTGATGGCCGCCGAGCTCATCGTGGGGGGCACCCCAGGGCTGGGGCAGGTGCTCGAGGAGGGGCGCGAGCTCAACAACATCCAACTCGTGATCGCCGTCATCGTCGTGATCTCCCTGATCGGCGTCGTGCTGGAGCAGGTGGTGTTCGCCCGCGTCGAGGGCGCCGTCCGGCGGCGGTGGGGCCTTGCGAGCCCTCAGTAGGCCGCGCGGCCGTGTGGCGGCGGCCGTCGCCGCGGCGGTCGCGGCGGCCACGCTGGCGGCCGGCTGCGGGGGAGGAAGCGGCGACGCCGGCGAGCTGCGCCTGGGCTACCTCGCCAACATCACGAACGCGGCGGCCCTGGTGGGCAAGGACCGGGGCATCTTCGCGCGCGACCTGCGCGGCACCGTGGTGACGACGACCAAGTTCACCACCGGCACGGAGGCCACGGCGGCCCTGCTGTCGGGGTCCCTGGACGCCAGCTACCTGGGCATGGGACCCGTGATCACGGCCCAGAGCCGGGCCCCCGGCCAGCTGACCGTCATCGCCGGCGCGGGCGAGGCGGGCGCCGTGCTCGTGGTGCGTCGCGGCAGCGGCATCCGCACGCTCGCCGACCTGCGCGGCAGGCGCGTGGGGTTCCCGGGCTACGGCAACACGCAGGACCTGTCCCTGCAGTGGGAACTGGGCCGCATCGGGCTCACGGCCGGTCGCGGTCAGGACGTCCACACCGTCCGGGTGGCCAACGCCGACCTGCGCACGGCGTTCGAGCGCGGGGCCCTGGACGCGGCGCTGTGCCCGGAGCCGTGGGGGTCGGCCCTCGTCGACCGGGGGCTCGCCACCGTGCTGATGCCGGCCGACCGCATCATGGGTGACGGCCACTACCCCACGACCGTGCTGGTGGTGCGCACGGCCTACGCGCGCGCCCATCCCGGCGTGGTGGCGCGGCTCAGGGAGGCCAACGCCCGCGCCGTGGCCGCGTCCCGGGATCCGCGGGCGGTGGCCACCGCGTTCCTGGCGGCGGCGAAGTCGAAGGTGCCCGAGGACGTGCTGCTGCGGGGCATCGCGTCGAACGTCCCCACCACCGCCATCAACCCCGTCGGCACACGGCGGCTGATCGACGCTGCCCGCGACGCGGGGTACCTGCGGGAGCCCGTCACCGTGGCGCAAGTGACGCCGGCCCGATAGCCCGCCGCCAGGCAGGAACGCGAGGCGCCGCGGTGAACACCGGGAACGCACCGAACCCCGTCCGCCGTCTCACCCCCAGCGAGGGAGCATGTCTCGTTCCGCCCGCGTCCTTGCGCTCGCCAACCAGAAGGGTGGCGTGGCCAAGACCACGACGACCGTCAACCTCGGCGTCGCGCTCAAGGCCATGGGCCTGCGCGTGCTGGCCGTGGACCTCGACCCCCAGAGCAACCTGGCCATGAGCCAGGGCATCGACGTCGAGCACCTGCGGCTCGGGATGTACGATGTGCTCGTGAAGGGCGTGCCGATGGCCGAGATCGTGCACGAGCGCGAGATCGATGTCGCCCCGGCCGGCATCGAGCTGGCGGGCGCCGAGATGGCGCTCACGGCCACGATCGGCCGCGAGCGGGCCCTCAACCGGGCGCTGGCGCCGCTGCGCGAGCGCTACGACGTGATCCTGCTGGATACGCCGCCGTCGCTGGGCCTGCTGACCATCAACGCGATGACAGCCGCGGATGGTGTCATCGTTCCGGTGCAGTGTGAGTACCTGTCGTTGCGTGGCCTGGCCCAGCTCCAAGGCACCATTGAGCAGGTGCGCGAGAACCTCAACCCCGACATCTGCATCCGCGGGATCGTCCCCACCATGTACGACGGACGCACGGTGCACGGGCGCGAGGCGGTCGACCTGTTGGTCCACAACTTCGGAGACGTTGTGTACGACGTTCGCATCGGCAAGACGATCAGGTTCGCGGAGGCGCCCGTCAGGGGCCAGAGCGTGATCAGCTACGACCCCGGCGGTCAGGCGGCCCGGTGGTACCGGGCGCTCGGCCGCGAGGTGGCGGCCCGCGAGGGGCTCCCCGTGCACCAGGCGGTGGCGGCATGACGGACGATCAGCGCGCGAGGTCCCCGCGGGCCAGCATGCGCGAGGGACCGCTGTCGGAGCTGTTCCGCAACACCGAGGCGATGTCCGCGGCCCCGCGCCCCGCGGACGAGCCCGCCCCGGAGGCGCCCCGCGCGCAGGGACACGACTTCGGCGCGCGCATCCGCGTGGTCGGCATCGGCGGCGGCGGCTGCAACGCCGTGGACCGCATGATCGAGGCGGGCCTGCGGGGTGTGGAGTTCATCGCCGTCAACACCGATCGGCAGGCTCTCGACTCGTGCAGCGCCGACGTCCGTATCCCCGTGGGCTTCGAGCTCACGAAGGGGCTCGGCACGGGCGGCGACCCCGCCAAGGGCGAGCAGGCCGTGCGCGAGAGCGAGGACCACCTGCGCGCGGCGCTCAAGGGCAGCGACCTGGTGTTCATCGCCGCAGGTGAGGGCGGTGGCACCGGCTCGGGCGGTGCGCCCGGCGTGGCCCGTGTGGCCCGCGAGGTCGGCGCGCTCACCGTGGCCGTGGTCACCCGCCCGTTCGCGTTCGAGGGCGCCAAGCGGGGACGCATGGCCGACGAGGGCCTGAAGAAGCTGCACGACGCGGCCGACACGGTCATCGTGGTGCCCAACGACCGGCTGATGTCGGTGCTGGAGCGCGGCACCAGCATGGTCGACGCGCTGCGCGTCTGCGACGACCTGCTGCGGCAAGGCGTCCAGGGCATCTGCGACATCATCACGCTGCCGGGCCTCATCAACCTGGACTTCGCCGACGTGCGCACCGTCATCCGCGGCGCCGGCACGGCCCTGCTGGGCATCGGCTACTCCGGGGGTGGCAACCGCGCCGCCGAGGCGGCCCGCGCGGCCATCTCGTCGCCGCTGCTCGAGACGCCCATCGACGGCGCGAAGGGCGTGCTCATCGGCATCACGGGCGGCCCCGACCTTTCGCTGATGGAGGTCTCGGAGGCCGCGAACGTCGTGGCCGAGGCGGCCGACGCCGACGCCAACATCATCTTCGGCGCCAGCATCGACCCCGAGCTCAGCGGCCAGGTGTGGGTCACGGTCGTCGCCGCCAACTTCACCGGCGTGCGCTCCGTCCCCGAGGTGCCCGCGGAGGAGCCCACCGAGGTGCACACGTCGCGGGGTGTCCGCCAGGTGCCGCGCCTGGCCGTGGCCCCGCCGTCGTCCGCGCACGGGCCCGTCGGGTCCGCTCCCGTCGCCGCCCCCTCCGTGTTCGCGCACGCCGGGTCGCCGACGGCGACCGCCCGCGACGCCTAGGCCCATGGGTGGGGTGAACGGGGTGGTCGCCGCGGGCCACCCCCTCACCGCCCGCGCCGGCGCCGAGGTGCTGGCCGACGGGGGCAACGCCGTCGACGCGGCCGTGGCCGCCGCGTTCTCGGCGGCGGTATGTGAGAGCGCACTGACCGGGCCCGGCGCGGGCGGCTACATGCTGTACGCCCCCGTGGGGCGGGAGGCGGTCGCCCTCGACTTCTTCGTCGCCGCCCCCGGCCTCGACCCGGCCACGCCGCCCCTGACGGAGGCGATGATGGAGGCGTTCGTCGTGCCGTTCGGTGGCGCCGACCAGGTGTTCCACATCGGGCCGGCGTCCGTCGCCGTGCCCGGCATGGTGCGGGGCCTGTGCGAGGCGGCCGAGCGGTACGGACGCCTGCCTCTGACGCGCCTCGTCGAACCGGCCGTGGCGCTGGCCCGGGAGGGAGTCGAGGTCGGCGTGGAGGTCGCCACGCTGTTCCGCGTGCTGGGCGCCATGCTGGTCCACACCCCCGAGTGCGCCGCCGTGTACGCGCCCGGCGGAACGCTGGCGGCCGCAGGGGACCGGCTGACGTTCGGCGACCTGGCGCACACGCTCGAGCACATCGGGCGGACCGGTCCGTCGTGCATGGACCCGGGCGGTTGGCTGGGTGACGCCATCGTGGAGCACCTGGCGGGCGTCGGCGGTCGCGTGACCCGTGCGGACCTCGCGGCGTACCGCGTGGCGTGCAACGCCCCCATCCGCCGCCGTTTCCGGGGTCTCGACCTGCGGCTCAACCCACCGTCGTCGGGGGGAGGCGCGCTGATCGCGGCGGCGCTG
This sequence comes from Thermoleophilia bacterium, assembly GCA_020438485.1. GTDB lineage: Bacteria > Actinomycetota > Thermoleophilia > Miltoncostaeales > Miltoncostaeaceae > JAGQUM01. Next base: position 17,087 of record JAGQUM010000008.1, read on the forward strand.
GCCGCGCTGGACGAGCGCCCGCCGCCCAGCGGCGAGGTCGCGTACTACGCGGCCGTCGCCTGGGCAGGGGAGGTCGCCAACGCTGTCAGGGCCGATGCGTTCTCCGGCGGGCTGCGCGCGCACGAGATGCCGCCGGCCGCGTGGGACGAGGTCCGCCGCCGGGCGGCGGCGATGGTCAGCGAGACCCGCAAGCCCGCCGGGTCCACCACGCACGTCAGCGTGGTCGACGCCGATGGCGCGATGGCGGGGCTCTCCAGCTCCAACGGCGCGGCCTCGGGCGTGGTCGTGCCCGGCACGGGTGTGTTGCTCAACAACATGATGGGCGAGGAGGACCTGAACCCCGGCGGGTTCGGGGGGGTGGCGGCCGGCGAGCGCCTGGCGTCCATGATGGCCCCCGTCGTCGCGCTGCGCGACGGGGTGCCCGAGGTATGCCTGGGCGCGGCCGGCTCCAACCGCCTGCGTTCGGCCATCACGCAGACGCTAGTATCGATCGTGGACGACGGCATGGGCGTCGCCGCAGCCGCCGCGCGCCCGCGCGTGCACCCCGAGGGCGGGGGCCTCGACGTGGAGGGCGGCGTATCCTCCGCGATCTGCGCGGCCCTCGAGGGGGCCGGGCACACGCTGCGCAGGTGGGACGCCGCGAACCTGTTCTTCGGGGGCGTGAGCGCCGTCACCCACCGCGCCGGCATCATGGATGGGGCGGGCGATCCCCGCCGGGGCGGCGGGGCGTACGCGGCCCTCGCGAACGGGGAGGTGGAGCGGCTGTGAGTACGACCGTGACGGTGGAGGGCGTCGACTACGAGATGGAGGCCGAGCCGGTGCGCGCGTCGTTGTCGGACGGCCCGACCATGCTCTGGGGCTTCCCGGTCAACGTTCGCCGCGACGGCCAGGTGGTGAGTCGCAAGACGTGCTTCGTGGGGCGCATCTCCGTGGCCGCCCGCGACCCCCAGGCCCCCGACGCGCCGTTCGACGTGCTGGAGCCCATCCTCCACGAGCTCGCGTTCGCCCGCGTGGCGGCCCGCATCGAGAAGCACGAGTTCGACGACGAGATCGTGTTCGCCTAGCGTCGCGAGCCGGAGGTTCGCGAGCAGCGTGGCGGGCGAATACCGCGTGCGACGGGGGCCGTTCGGGACGATGGTGGTGCCATGGCCCGAGCCGACGACGACGCGCGCACAGCCCGGGTTCGCCGCGCCGCGACGGGGTGCACCTGAGCGCGCGGCCGCCAGGCCGCCGCGACATCTCCCACCCGGGCCGCCCGGTGCCGCGAGCACATGTGTCGCCTGCGGTGGTCAGGCACCTGGACACGACCCGATACCCCAAGTCCGGGTCCCGGCAGCACGCGACCGCCCTCCCGCGTCGCCGGGCCGCCCCATCGGCGTCACCGGCGACATGGACGACGACGTCACCGCCCCGCTTCGAGACCGCTTCCCGACCGGATCGCCCGCCCGGGCACCCGGCGCCGGCCGGTCGCGCCCCCACTCGCTCCGGGATCACCGCCGGAGGTCGAGCGCTCCACACCGCGCTCTCCCCGTGACGCGCGGGCACACTCCCGCCCCGGCCGGAGAACCCCACCCGGACCGCTGCAGCCGGAGACCGGATCCACCCGCACAACCATGACCGCCATCACACCGTCGTCGGCGCCCCACTCAACAGCCGCGCCAACGACCTACCGGGCGTCGTGGACCCGGGCGGACACCCCGCCGGCGTCGACCGCCGCGCCGGGGGGCACGGACGTCCGCAGCATCGCCAGCGCCAGCGCGGTGCCGTCGGCGTCCGTCGCGGCGGACGTGACCACCCCGACGTCGGCGCCGCCGTGGGTCACTGTCACCCCGGGGGCCAGCGGGGCACCGGCACGCAGCACCCGCAGCGTGCGGCGCACGCCGCCCCGGTGCTGGGCGCGCGACACGGTCTCCTGCCCCAGGTAGCAGCCCTTCGAGAAGCTCACGTGCGTGTCCTGCAGGCCGGCCTCCTGCACCAGCGTGCGCTCTCCCGTGTCCACCCCCACCCGCGGCACGGCGGCCGCGACGCGCCGGGCCTCCAGCGCCGCTCGCGCGGCACCGGGGTCGGAAACGTCGGCGGTCAGCGCGGCGACCGCGGCGTCGCCCACCACCTCGCGCGTGCCGGGGACATCGCCGGGGGCCATGGCGTCGGCCCCCTCCGGGACGTCGCCGTCCGTGACGACGCCCGCCACCACCTCGGGCCCCAGTACGTCGAGGTCCTCGGTGAAGTGGAGCCGGGCGAACGTGGAGACCACCTCGTCGGCCCGCTCGGGCGCGACCAGCAGCGTGAACGCGTCGTCCGCGTCGCGCAGCACCCGGACCGTGGCGCGGATGTGCCCGCGCTCGTTCAGCAGCAGCGCGGGACGGGCTCCGCCCACGCCCAGCGCGGCGACGTCGTGCGAGAGCAGGCCGTTCAGGAACGTCGCCGCGTCGGGCCCCTCGACCCAGATCATCGCGACCTCCGTCGGCACCACGAGCGGCGCGGTCCCGGTCACGGGTGGGGCCCCGCGCCGTTGGTGGCGGCCCGCCTGGCCGCCGCGCGGGCCTCGCCGAGCCCCTCGGCCGTCGCCGCGAGCGCGTCGCGCACCGCGGCCAGCCGGACGTTCTCGTCGCGGCACTCCAGCAGCTGCTGCAGCACGTCGCCGGGCAGCTCCACGGCGCCGGCCGCCGCGTACGACAGCGGCACGCCCGGATCGACACGCGGGTCGCGGGGCGTGCCCGTCGCCGCCTCGGCGACGTCTCGGAACGCGCTTACGGCGGCGGCGGCGAGCCCCGCGTCCACCGCCACGTCGTCGTCGGCCTCCGGCGTGCAGAGCGCCGACTCGTAGAGGTGGGGACCCCCGGGCGCGCCGATGCGCACGGGCACAATGCCCCGGACCACGACGACCACCCGGCCATCCTCCGTGCGCTGCACCAAGCGCTCGAACTCGGCCGCGCACCCCACGGCGGCGCGCGCGCCCTCATGCTCGCGCACCACCACGAACGGCGCGGCGGCCAGCACGCAGTCGGCGAACAACTGCCGGTACCGGACCTCGAACACGTGCAGGGCGCGGGCCTCACCCGGCAGCAGCACCAGGTCCAGGGGGAACAGCCCGTGTTCGCGCGCCTCGCTCATGCGCGACCAGCATAGGCCGTGGCGCATCCGGGGGCGCGCGGCGGCGTCAGTCCGACTGCAGGGACGCGACGAACGCCCGGGCGACGTCCTGGGCCGGGCGCCCGTCCAGGTCGACCTCGGAGTTGAGCTCGCGCATGTGGCCGAGCGTGAGGTGCGACGTCACTCGGGACACGGCGCGATCGAGCGCCGCCCGGGCCGGCGCGCGCATGCGGTGCAGCGCGACCGTCGACACGGCCAGGAACGGTCGGAAATCGACCGTTCCGGCGAAGCGCCCGGCGTCGTCGCGGACCAGTGCCAGCGGCAGCGTGGCGAGCTGGGGGTCGGTGGAGAACGCGTACACGCACTGCGCCCGGCCGTCCGTGATCGGCGCGTAGCGCCCGTCCACGGGGACCATGACCACACTCCCGAACCGGATGCCGTACGCCCTGCGCAGCAGGGGCAGGCCGTCACGGCGGGTCAGGTGCTCGCGGTTGGCCGCGTACGTCAGGTGTGGCGCGGCGCGGGCGAGCGACGGCATGTCCGCGATGCCCCAGCGGCGGGTCGCCGCCGTCGTGCAGGCGACCTGGTTGGAGTTCGAGAACGGAGCGGGCGGCATGGCCGTCACCCCCCGGACCGCGAGGCCCTCGCTGACGGCGCGCCACAGCGTGGTCGGCGGGACCCGCCGCGTGGGGGCGGGGTTGTCGAGCTGGGTGAGGTATACCGAGCCGTCGTAATCCACGTACGCGTCCAGACGTCCCAGCCGGACCATCGTCGGCCCGTCCGCGTCGCCCACGAGGTCGGTGATACGGACGGCGAAGCCCTCGTCGCGCAGCGACTGGGCGTACGCCTCCGCGATGAGCCGGCTCTCGGTGAAACCGCGGTGCGCCAGGGTCAGCGACCCCAGGGGAGGGGGTGGGGGAGCGCCGCCGCACCCGTGGACCGCCAGGGCGACGGCGAGCGCCCCCGCGGCCGGGGCCGGCCGCATGCGCGGGCGAGTCGCCCGTGGAGTCGTCGGCGCGGGATGACGCACAACCGACGACTTTATCCGGTTTGTCGCGGGCGGGCTTCGGGCATGCTCCCGTCGACGCGAGTCCCCACTCACAGGAGACGGTGCATTGACCGATACGAACCTCACCGATGACGACAAGAAACTGGTCCGCTCGGCCGTGATGCGGGCCGGCGTGATGGTGTCCGGCGCGGAGGGTGGCTTCTTCGACACGTTCAAGGAGGCGATGGCCGCCTCCAAGGCCATGTCCGGCGCGGACCCCGCCCTGAAGGAGATCGTGGGCGGCTTCGGCTTCCCCGAGATGCCCAAGGGCTCCCGCGAGGAAGTCGAGGCGCGCACGGTGGAGCTGGTCCACGAGGCCGTCGGCGTCTTGCAGGCCAAGGCGCCCAACCTGGTCGAGCCGTTCAAGGCGGCCGTCCGGGAGAGCGTGCAGAAGGTGGCCGACGCGGCCGACGGCACGTCCGACTCGGAGCGGGCGGCCATCGACAAGATCCAGGCCGCGCTGCAGTAGACCCGCGGGCGTGGGCGGCGTTGCTAGCATCGCCGCCCATGCCCACGCCGCCGCTCATCCGGCCCGCACTGTCGGGCGTGGACCCCTACGTCCCCGGCCGTCCCATCGACGACGTCCGGCGCGAGACGGGCGTCGAACGGATCGTGAAGCTGGGCTCCAACGAGGGCCCCCTCCCTCCGTTCCCGGCGGCGCTGCGTGCCATCGCCGCCGCCGCCGCGGGGCAGCGCCTGTACCCGGACCCCGGCGCGTGGGCCCTGCGCGACGCGCTGGCGGCCCGCACGGGCGTGCCCGCGGACCGCATCCTCGCGGGCAACGGCGTCGACAGCCTCATCAAGCTGCTGTGTCTCGCCACGCTCGACCCCGGCGACAACCTGGCGATGTGCTGGCCGTCGTTCCTGTCGTGGCGGCAGGGGGCCGGCATCCAGGGAGCGGAGTGGCGGCAGGCCCCGCTGGCGGCCGACGGCGGCTACGACCTCGACGCGCTGGCGGAGCGCGTCGACGCGCGCACGAAGCTGGTGGTCGTGGTGAGCCCCAACAACCCCACCGGCCAGGCCGTGGGGGCCGGGGCGCTGGAGCGGTTCCTCGATGCGCTGCCGGCCCACGTGCTGCCGGTGCTCGACGAGGCGTACTTCGAGTACCTGCCCCCCGGCGCGCACGACGGCGCGGCGCTGGCCGCGTCCGGGCGGCGCCTGGTGGTGTTGCGCACGTTCTCCAAGGCGTACGCGCTGGCCGGCCTGCGGGTGGGCTACGCGCTTGCGCCGGCCGACGTCATCGAGGCGCTCGGCCGGGTGCGCAACGCGTTCGACGTCAACGCCGTGGCGCAGGCCGCGGCCGTCGCCAGCCTCGAGGACGCCGACCGGGAACTGCCCCGCCGGGTGGCCGAGATCGTGGCCGAGCGGGGCAGGCTCGACGCCGCGCTGCGTGGGCTGGGTCATGCGCCGCTTGCGTCCCAGGCCAACTTCCTGCTGGTGCCGTATCCGGACGCGGCCGCGGCGCAGGCCGCGAACGCCGCGCTCCTCGCCCGGGGCATCATCGTCAGACCGACCGGTCCGTTCGGCGATCCGTCGGCGCTGCGCATCACCGTCGGGCTGCCGGAGGAGAACGACGCGCTGCTCGCCGCGATCGGCCCGGCCCGGGCCGTGGACTAGGCCTGGGCGCGGCGGGCCAGCTCCTCGGCCACGCCCAGGCACAGGCCGACGCCGAAGCCGCTGCCCTGGCCGCCCGGCATGCCGGTGCCGGCGATGTCGACGTGGCACCAGGGCCTGCCGTCCGTGAACTCGCGCAGGAACTGCGCCGCGTACGTCGCGCCCGGCGCGAGCCGCTTGTTGGCCGAGTTGGACAGGTCGGCCACCTTGCTGCGGATCAGCTCGTCGTAGCGGCGGTGCATGGGCATGCGCCACACCAGATCGCCCGTGGAGCGGCCCGCGGCGCGCACCGTGTCGGCCCACCCGTCGTCGCTGGCGAACAGCCCCGCGTAGACCTCGCCCAGCGCGATGACCATGGCGCCGGTCAGCGTCGCGAAATCGACCAGACGGGTGGCCTTTCCCTTCGTCACGGCGTACGTGAGGCAGTCGGCCAGCACGAGGCGCCCCTCGGCGTCGGTGTTGATCACCTCGATGGTCTTGCCGTTCATCGCCGTGACGACGTCGCCCGGCTTCACCGCCGTACCGCTCGGCATGTTCTCGGTGGCGCCCACCACGCCCACGGCCCTGACGGGCACATCCAGTTCGGCCAGCAGGCCCAGCGCCTCGATGACGGCCGCGCCACCGCCCATGTCCATCTTCATCTCCTCCATGCCCGAGGAGGGCTTGATGGAGATACCGCCCGTGTCGAACGTGACGGCCTTGCCCACCAGGCCAAGCACATCGTCGCCCTTCGCCGCGCGCGGGGCGTACGTCAGCACGATCATGGCCGGTGGCTCCGCCGAGCCCTGGGCCACCGCCAGCATGGCGCCCGCCTTCTGGCGCGTCAGCTCCGGACGCCCCAGCACGCGGCAGCTGAGGCCGGGGTGGGCCGCGGCCAGCTCGCGGGCGCGCTCCGCCAGCGCAGTCGGGGTCATGTCGTTCGCCGGGGTGTTCACGAGGTCGCGCGCGGCGGCCACTGCGTCGGTGAGCGCGGTCAGGCGCCGGGCCTCCGGGTTCTTGACGGGGCCGCCGAGGATCGCGAGCGACGCGGCCGTCTTCGCCCTGCCGTCGCCCGTGCGGTAACGGTCGAAGCGGTAGTTGCCGTACGCGAACCCCTGGGCGAACGCGGCGATCTCGGACGTGACCCACCCGGCGGCGACGAGCCCCGCGGTGGCGAGGCCCAGTTCGCGCACGCGGCTGCCCGCCGCGGCGCCCGCGTCGCGCAGCGCGTCGCGGTCGCCGTCGCCCGTGCCCACCAGCAGCACGCGGGTGGCCTTCAGCCCGTGCGTGGTGTGCAGCAGCACCGCCTGGCCGAGCGCCCCGGTGAACTCCCCGTCCGCGATGACCCGCGCGACCAGTCCGTCCAGCGCCGCGTCGATGGGGCCGAGCCCCTCCTCGGATGCCTTCGCCGGGCGGTGCGTCGCGACCACGAGCACGTCGGCCTTGGCCGCCGCCACGTCGCCCGACTTCTTGACGCTGATCTTCATTGGGTCTCCGGTCTCGGTGGTGCGCCGGCGCGGCCCGCGCGCGGCGGCACCTATACTGCCGCACCCGGCGGGGATGCCCCAGGGTGCGGGGCGTGCGGCACGACGACGACCGCGCCGGCCGCCCCGCAACCCGGCGCGACCGCGCCGAACGCCGGCGCTCATCGCGACCGTCGTCGCCGTCGGCGTCGCGCCGCTCAACGCGGGCGCCCGGGCGCGCGGACCCGCGACCCGGGGTTGCGGTCACTGCTACGCTAGCTGGCCGAGGCCGGGAAACTCCGGCCGTTGTCATGCTGGGGGTACAGCGATGAAGAGCGAGATCCATCCCGACTACGCGGTGTCCACGGTCACGTGTTCCTGCGGGAACACGTTCGAGACCCGGTCCGTGAAGCGGGAGATCCGCCTGGACGTGTGCAACCGGTGCCACCCCTTCTACACGGGCAAGCAGAAGCTGGTCGACACGGGTGGCCGCGTCGAGCGCTTCCAGCGCAAGCTGGCCCGCGCCCAGAAGCAGGGCTAGGACGGTTCGGGCAGCGCGCCGCCCCGCGGGGGGCGGCGCCACCCGCGAGGAGATGAGAAGCGCGTGAGCTCGGGCACCGAACGTCTCGTCGAGCAGATCGAGCGCTCGCGCGACGAGTTGTCGCGCGCGCTGGCCGACACCGAACTGGTGTCCGACCGCGCTCGGTACGCCGACGTCAACCGCCGCTGGTCGCAGCTGCAGGACGCGTTCGGGCTGGCCGAGCGCTGGCGGGACGCCGCGGGGCGCGCCGCCGAGGCCGCCGACCTGCTCGCCGAGGGCGACGACGACGACGTGCGGGCTATCCAGCGCGAGGCCCTCGAGGAGATGGAAGCCCTCGAGGGCGACATCCGCGAGGCGATGGTCGAGCCCGACCCCAACGACGAGCGCGACGTGATCGTCGAGATCCGCGCCGCCGCGGGGGGCGAGGAGGCGGCCCTGTTCGCCCGCGACCTGCTCGACGTTTACACGCGCTACGCGTCCAGCAGGCGCTTCGCCGTGGAGCAGCTGTCGCTGTCGGCGGCCGACGCGGGCGGCGTGAAGGAGGCCACGCTGGCCGTCAAGGGCAAGGGTGCGTACTCCGTGTTCAAGCACGAGGCGGGGGTCCACCGAGTCCAGCGCGTGCCCGAGACCGAGAGCCAGGGGCGCATCCACACGTCCACCGCGACCGTGGCCGTCCTGCCCGAGGTCGAGGACGTCGACGTGAAGGTGGAGGAGAAGGACCTCAAGATCGACGTGTACCGCTCGAGCGGCCCGGGCGGCCAGAGCGTGAACACGACCGACTCGGCGGTGCGTATCACGCACGTCCCGACGGGGATCGTCGTGTCGATGCAGGACGAGAAGAGCCAGCTCCAGAACAAGGAACGCGCCATGCGGGTGCTGCGTGCGCGCCTGTACGAGAAGGCCCTCGAGGAGCAGAACGCCGAGATCACGGCCGCCCGCCGGGCTCAGCTGGGAAGCGGCGAGCGCTCCGAGAAGGTGCGCACGTACAACTACCCGCAGAACCGGGTGACCGACCACCGGGTGAACCTCACCGTGCCGCTGCGCGAGCAGGTGCTGCAGGGGGCGCTGGGCGACATCACGTCGGCGCTGGCGGCCGAGGAGCGGCGGATCCTGCTGGCCACCCAGGCCGACGAGGAGGGCCTCGGATGACGGGTCCCGACGCGGAGCTGCTGCGCGCCGAGTTCCTGGGCATCACGGTGCGGCACGCCGACGAGGAGTCGAGCCGGGCCGAGTTGGCGTCGATGTTCGCGGCCCTCAGCGAGCGCTACGAGCTCAACCGCATGGAGTACGTCGATGACGGCGCCACGTTCACCGGCTCGGGCGGGTCCGAGCTGGTGATGCGCCCCGGCCACACGGCGTCGGCGGGCGTCACGTCGCTGGGCTTCCTGGAGGGGCTCGACAGGGTCGGGGGGATGCTGCGCGACGGCCTGGCGCGCGTGACGCCGGGCGCGCCGCTCGCCGTCGACGACGTCACGCTGGTGGCGGCGTGGGACCTGGAGGAGGAGGACGGCGCGCGCCGCTACCTGTCGGACGAGGTGCTGGGGATCGCCCGCGACCGGCAGGCGCTGCTGGCCGACGACGCCGACGATCCCTCGTTCGGCATGCGCCTGTGGCGCAAGCTGGGGGACGGCATGCTGGACATCGCCGTGGAACCCATGCACAGCGACACCAGCAAGCTGTACCTGCGGCTCGTCTACAACGAGGACGGGTTCGTGGACGACCTCGACGACGTGCTGGAGCGCGCGGAGGCCGTCAACGCGTACATGCACGGGCCGCTCGCCGCGTTCATCCGTGCCGGCGTCCGGCGCTAGTCCCGGCCCCCTCACGGTCGGCGCCATGCTGGCGCGCACGACCGCGTTCTTCGCCTCCAAGGGATCCGGGTCCCCCCGTCTGGACGCGGAGCTGCTGATCTCCCGGGCCCTGGGTCTGCAGCGGATCGAGCTCTACACGCAGCACGACCGTCCCGTGACGGGCGCCGAGCGCGACGAGGCCCGCGCCCTGGTGGCCCGCCGCGGCCGCCGCGAGCCCGTCGCGTACATCCTCGGCACGCGCGCCTTCCGGGGTCTCGAGCTGGCGGTCGGGCCGGGCGTGCTGGTACCGCGGCCCGAGACCGAGTTGCTCGTGGAGTGGGTCGTGGCACACGCGCCGCCCGGTGCCGCGGTGCTCGACTGGGGCACCGGCAGCGGCGCGATCGCCCTCAGCCTCGCGGCCGAGCGGCCGGACCTCGCCGTGGCGGCGTGCGACGTCTCGCCCGACGCCCTGGATGCGGCGCGCGTGAACGGGTCCGCCGTGGGCGGTGACGTCGAGTGGGTGCTGTCGGACGGATTCGCCGCGCTGGCCGGCCGGCGGTTCGGCGTCGTCGTGGCCAACCCGCCCTACCTGTCCGATGCCGAGCTGGAGGCGGCCCCGCGGGAGCTCGCGTTCGAGCCGGCCCTCGCGCTGGCCGCGGGGCCCCGCGGCGACGAGGCGATCGCCGCGATCTGCCGGGACGCGCCCGGGCACCTGGATCCCCGCGGCCTGCTGATCACCGAGATCGGGGAGGCCCAGGCCGACGGCGCGCGGGCGCTGATGGAGGGGGCCGGGTTCCGCGACGTCGCGGTCCACGCCGACCTCGCCGGGCTTCCGCGGGCGGTGTCCGGACGCCTGCCCTAGCGCGCCGGGCCATGCCGCGCATCGCGCACGATGCGCGATCCGCTCAAGGCGCCCCTCGTGACGTCCGATACGCGCATCACGTACCCCGACGTGAGGCAACACGATGTTCGTCGTTCACGATCCCTGCGGGTTGATGGTCGCCTACGAGTCCTGGACCGCCTGGCGCGAGGAGCACCGCCGCACCGCCGCGGCCGAGCCCGCCCCGCTGTGCCCATCCGACGTCAGCTTCTGCGCCGTGTGCTGGGGCCAGGCGAAGATCTACGCGCCCGCCCGTAACGGCGAGGGCCTGGTGCCCGTGCCGTGCGGCACGTGCGACGCCACCGGCATCGTGCGCAACCGCTAGCGCGTCGGCGGCCGGGGGCCCGCCCCCTGTAGCGTGTGGACCTCCGTCTCGTCACCACCCGTGGGGGTCCGCCCGTGAGCTTCGCCGACGACCAGAGCCACCTGCGTCGCGACATCGCCGACGTCGACCCCGAGGTCGCCCGTCTGCTGGAGGCCGAGGCCGCCCGCCAGGGCGAGACGCTGGAGATGATCGCCAGCGAGAACTTCACCAGCCAGGCCGTGCTGCAGGCGGTGGGCTCCGTGCTCACCAACAAGTACGCCGAGGGTTACCCCGGTCGGCGCTACTACGGTGGCTGCGAGGTTGTGGACCAGGTGGAGCAGCTCGCCATCGATCGCGCCAGGGAGTTGTTCGGCGCCGCCCACGTCAACGTCCAGCCCCACTCGGGCGCGACGGCCAACGAGGCCGCGTACATGGCCATGCTGAGCCCCGGCGACCGCGTGCTGGCCATGGCGCTCGCCCACGGCGGCCACCTCACGCACGGGCTCAAGGTCAACTTCTCGGGGAAGCTCTACGAGTTCCACCAGTACCACGTGCGCCGGGACGACTGCCGCATCGACATGGACGAGGTGCGCAGACTGGCCCGGGAGGTGCGGCCCGCACTGATCGTGGCCGGGGCCTCCGCCTACCCGCGCGTGATCGACTTCCCCGCGTTCCGCGAGATCGCCGACGAGGTGGGCGCGCGCCTGATGGTGGACATGGCCCACATCGCGGGTCTCGTCGCCGCCGGGGTGCATCCCAGCCCGGTCGGCATCGCCGATGTCACCACCACCACCATCCACAAGACCCTCGGCGGGCCCCGCGGCGGCATGGTGCTGTGCACCGAGGAACTGGCCAGCGCCGTCGACCGCGCCGTGTTCCCCGGCCTGCAGGGCGGGCCGCTGATGCACGTGATCGCCGGCAAGGCCGTCGCCCTGGGCCACGCGTTGACGCCCGAGTACCGCGAGCGCCAGCGCCAGGTGGTGGCCAACTGCGCGGCCCTCGCCGAGGCCCTGGTCGCGGCCGGCGTGGCGCTGGTGAGCGGCGGCACCGACAACCACCTGCTGCTCATCGACCTGTCCGCCACGCCGCTGACCGGGGCCGAGGGCGAGGAGCGGCTGGAGCGCGCGGGCATCACGGTGAACAAGAACGGCATTCCGTTCGACGAGCGGCCGCCGACCGTCACTTCGGGCCTGCGGGTGGGCACGGCCGCGCTCACCACGCGCGGGCTGCGCGAGGACGAGATGCGCGAGATCGGCGCCATCATCGCGGCGGCGCTCGACCCCGGCGCCGGCGAGCCCGAGCTGGCCACCCTCAGAGCCCGCTCCGGCGCCATCGGCGAGCGGTTTCCGCTGTACTCGTCCCTGGTCGGCGGCACTGCGGTGGCGTAGCCCCCCGCGGGGGAACCGGGCATTCCCTTGACGGGGCGCTACATTCGCGGCGTCCCGGAGCCGATGCAGGACGTGTGGAGAACCGCACCGGCACCGCGGCCGCGCGCTTCTGCGCACGCCGCATCCAATGGCACCCGGACGGGGGTTTCGCCGAGCCACTGCCGACCGACCTCGACTCGCCACGGACGCTGGTCGTGGCGTTCGCCGATCGCGGGCTCGATGCCGCCGACGGCCCCGTCGGCGGGCTGACGCGGGCGTTCCCGCGGTCGATCGTGCTGGCGTGCTCGAGCGCCGGCGAGATCGCCGACGAAGTCGCCGAGCTGGGGGGGCTCTCCGGCGTGGTCATGCGCTTCGCCACCGGAACCCTGCGGTGGGCACGCGCGTCCATCGAGGGCCGCGCCGCCCGCGACGTGGGACGCGAACTCGCGGCGGCCCTGACCGGCGAGGACCTCAAGGGCGTGTTCGTGGTCAGTGACGGCCTGGCCGTCAACGGCTCCGAGCTGGCCCGCGGCCTCGGCGACGGTCTGCCCGCCCACGTCGGGGTGGCCGGCGGGCTGGCGGGCGACGGCGACCGGTTCGGCGCCACGTGGGTGGCGGCCGGTGCGTCGCCCGGCGACGGGACGGTCGCGGCGGTCGGGTTCTACGGCGAGAACGTCGAGATCGGGGTGGGGTCGGACGGGGGATGGGCCCCGTTCGGGCCGGGGCGCAGGGTGACGAGGTCCGAGGGCAACGTGCTGTACGAGCTGGACGGGGAACCCGCCGTGCCGCTCTACCGGGACTACCTGGGCGACTACGCGGCGCAGCTTCCCGGCAGCGCGCTGCTGTTCCCCCTGTCCGTGCGGGCGCGCGGCATGGAGGGGGCCGTGGTCAGGACGATCCTCGCGATCGACGAGGACGCCGGCTCGATGACGTTCGCGGGCGACGTGGACGAGGACGCCGTGGCGCACCTCATGACATCCACCGGTGAGCAGCTGTGCCAGGCGGCCGCGGCCGCGGCCGCCCGGTCGGTCGCGACGCTGCCGCCCGATCGCGGACAGGTCGTCGCGATCGCGGTGAGCTGCGTCGGGCGACGCCTGGCGATGGGCCAGCGCATCGACGACGAGCTGGCGGCCGCGCGCGAGGCGCTGCCCGAGGACGCCGTCCACGTGGGGTTCTACTCGTACGGCGAGATCGGGCCCGGCGAGGGCGGTGCGTGCGTGCTGCACAACCAGACGATGACGATCCTGTCGATCACGGAGCGGGACGGTGCCTGACGACCTCCACGCACTGCTCGCCCGCCAGCTGAGGCGGGAACGCCTCGGCGCGGACGTTCCGCCGGGCGCCGGCGCGTGGGCGCGGTTCCTGGGTCGCATCTCGGCGTCGTACGGCGACATCGACCGCGAGCGGTACGTCTACGAGCGCTCGATGCGGATCGCCTCGCGTGAGATGGAGGAGATGGCCGAGCGGATCACCGAGGCGTCCGATCGGGTCGCCGCGGAGCGCGACCGCCTGGCCGCGATCCTGGGGTCGCTTGGGGACGGGGTGATCGTCGTGGCCGTCGACGGCGTCGTCGAGTCCGCCAACCCCGAGGCACACGGGCTCCTGGGGGTCCCGACAGGCGGGCTCGTGGGGCGCGGCCTCGGCGACGCCGTGCACATCGCCCCGGTGGACAAGGACCCCGCATGGCGTGGCGCCGACCTGGCGGCCCTCACGGACGGTGGCGGATACACCGGCGTCGTGCGCGTGACCGCGGCGCGCGGGGCGCCGTTCGTCGCCGACATGGCCGTGCGGGGGCTGGGGGAGACCGGCGACGCGGACGGCGCGTGCGTGGTTGTGCTGCGCGACATCACCGACACCTGGCGCACCGGCCGCGAGCGCGCCGCGCTCGAGCGCCTCAGCCGCGCCGTCGCCGAGGGGACGCCCACGGCCCGCGTCGGCGCCTGCGTCGCGGACGAGCTCGTGGCGCTGTTCGGCGTCCGGGCGCTGGTCGTGCCGGCCGGTGGCCAGGTAGGTCCCGGCGCGCCGGCGTGGGTGGACCGCCTGTCCACGGACCGCTCCCTCGTGAACACCACCGTCTCGGTGGACGGCGAGCCGTGGGGCGACATCGTCCTGGACATGCCCGGCGCGGACGATGCCCGCGGGGAGGCGCGCCAGGCGCTCGCCCGCTTCGGCGACCTCATGGCGCTGTCCGTGGCGAACGACCGGGCCCGCCAGTCCCTCGTTGTCCTCGCCACGACCGACGCCCTCACCGGGCTGCACAACACGCGCGCCTTCCGCCAGCGGCTCGCGGCGGAGATCGACGTGGCACAGAGGATGAGCCGGCCGCTGTCGCTGGCGGTCCTGGACATCGACCACTTCAAGCAGGTCAACGACGTGCACGGGCACCCGGCGGGCGACGCCGTGCTCGTGGACATGGCCCGGCGGCTGGGCGACGCGGCCCGCGCCGGGGACTGCGTGGCCCGCATCGGCGGCGAGGAGTTCGCCTGGCTGATGCCCGACACGGATGTGCTGTCGGCGATGGAGGCGGCCGAGCGGGCCCGCGGTGACGTTCGCGACGCCCCGTTCCCGTCCGTGGGCATGCTGACCGCCAGTTTCGGCGTGGCGGCGTGGCGCGAGGGGGCGCCGGCCGACGACCTCGTGGAGCGCGCGGACGCGGCCCTGTACTGGGCGAAGCGCCATGGCCGCGACGCCGTGTTCCCCCACACCGATGAGCTCGCGGCGCTCCTCGCGGCCGTGGGGGCGGGGTCCGACGGCCCCCCGGCGTCGCCCGAGAGCCTGCTGGAGGTCGTGGCCGGCCACGCCCACGACCGGGCGGCGCACGCCGCGCGCGTGGGACGCCTGGCCGACACCATCGCCGAGCGCGTGGGGTGGAGCCCCGAGGACCGCCGCCGGCTGCTGCAGGCATGCCTCGTGCACGACCTGGCCCTGACCGAGCCCCCGGTGGGTGATCCCCGCCTCACCCGCGCCCGCGCCGCCTGGGCGGCGGCCCACCGTCGGGCCGGGCTGGCCGCGGCCGCCGGCGTACTCGACGCCGAGCAGACGGCATGGGTGCGCGAGCGCGACCGCCGCTGGGACGACAGCACCGAGGCAAGGGCCGACGTACCGGGCGGGGCGTGCATCCTGGCGGCCGCGGACGCCTGGGACACGCTCATCACCCCGGCGCCTCTGGGGGACGGGCACGCGCACGAGCGGGCGCTGGAGCTGCTGAGCCTCGAGGCGGGCGCCCGCCTGTGCCCCGACCTGGTGCGCCACGTCGCCGCGAGCGTTGCGGGCGTCCCGTGACGGGGCCAGACACCGGCTGACCCGGGCTTTCGGCGGGGCGCGACGAGCGTGCGTCCCCGGGGCCGCCCCGATGGGCCCGCGCCTGCCGGGCATGCGGACCTCGGCGGGTTCGGCAGCGTCGTCGCGAGCGACGGCGCGGGTGGCCGCCGGCCCCATCCCGACCGGATCGGCTCACATGCTGAGGGACGCCCCCAGGTAGAGCGCCGCCAGGGTGGCGAGCAGGACGATGGTGTCGAGGACGCCGCGCATGCGCCGCCACCGGGCCACAGCGGCCTCGTCGCCAGCCTCCTCCGCCCGGCGCAGGCGCGGGCCCTGCCAGAGGCTGTGGACCAGCACCGCGACGCCGGCGAGCACCAGCAGGCCGAGCTTCTCCATGATCTTCCGCCCGTAGTCGGTGCCCGAGATCGCGTCGAACCCCCCGCGGTGTTGCACCATCAGCAGCCCGGTCACGAGGATCACGACCCACGCCAGCCCTCCGATCACGCCGAAGCGCCGGGCCACCGCCGTGACCAGTGGGCGCGATGCCCGGAGCCCGCCGTGGGCGCGCACGGACGGGACCACCACGGCCCCGAGGAACAGCATGCCGCCCAGCCAGGCGGCGATGGCGAGCAGGTGGATGAACAGCACGAGAGTCCAGATCGTCATGCCGCCCATGCTAGGGGACGCCGCCGCCCGGACGGTGGGCGTAACGTTGCACGCATGACCGACGGCCCCATCGACCCCGGGACGGTTCACGCGGACCCCCTCGACCAGTTCCGCGCGTGGTTCGCCGACGCGCGCGACGCCGGCGTGCACGAGCCCGAGGCGATGGTGCTGTCGACGGCGTCGCCGGACGGCGTCCCGTCCGCCCGGGTCGTGCTGATGCGCGGGGCCGACGCGGACGGGTTCCGGTTCTTCACCAACTACGAGAGCCGCAAGGGGCGCGATCTGGCCGCGAACCCGCGGGCGTGCGCAACGTTCCACTGGCATCCCCCGGGCCGCCAGGTGCGGATCGAGGGAACGGTCGGGCGCCTGCCCCGCGAGGAGTCCGAGCGGTACTTCGCGGCCCGTCCCCGCGGGCACCAGGTGGGCGCGTGGGCATCGCGCCAGGGCGCCGTCATCGCCGGCCGCGAGGCCCTCGAGGCCGCGTACGCGGACGCCGCCCACCGCTTCCAGGGCGGGCCCGTGCCCCTGCCGGGGTATTGGGGCGGGTACGTCCTGCGTCCGGACGCGGTCGAGTTCTGGGAGGCCCGCACCGACAGGCTGCACGACCGCGTGATGTACCTGCGCGCCGGCGACGGCTGGTCGCGCTCCCGCCTGTCTCCGTAGGCCGCGACGGGCCGTAGAGTGGCACCCATGCCCACGCCCGAGACCGTCCGCGTGCTGGACAGCACGCTTGCCGACGAGCACCTCGCGATCCTGCGCGACCGCGACACGCCGTCGCCGGCGTTCCGGCGCGCCGTCGGATGCCTCACCACGCTGGCCATCGCCGAGAGCCTGCGCGACCTCGCGGCCGAGCCGGGCACCGTCCAGACGCCCCTGGCCACCGCGCCCGTGCGCCGCGCGGCCCGCCGCATCACGGTCATCCCGATCCTGCGCGCCGGGCTGGCGATGCTGGACCCGGCGCTGGCCCTCATGCCCGACCGCGCCCGCGTGGGGTTCCTGGGCATGGCCCGCGACGAGGAGACGTTGCGGCCGCGCGTGTACCTCGAGAGCATCCCCGACGACCTCAGCGATGACGACGTGGTGGCGCTCGACGTGATGATCGCCACAGGCGGGTCGAGCGTCGCGGCGCTCGACGAGATCGCGAAGCTGCGCCCCGCCACGCTGCGCCTGGTGGGCCTCCTGGCGGCGCCGGAGGGCATCGCGCGGGTGGCCGACGCGCACCCCGACGTGAGCCTGACGGTGGCGGCCTTGGACGAGCGGCTCAACGACAGGGGCTTCATCGTTCCCGGCCTGGGCGACGCGGGGGACCGGCTGTACGCCCCCGCCCGGCTGCCCGCGCACTGACCCGCGGCGGTGGCGCACCCCCGCGCGAACCGCCACGATGACCCCACGCGGGCGCGGCGCCGTGCCCGCGCACCCCGATGACCGCACCGTGACCACCACCCTCATCCCCGTCCTGTGCGGCATCGTCGCCGCCGCCATCACGCTGGCCGCCACGCCCCTGGCGGGCCGCCTGGCGCGGGCGCTCGGGGCGGTCGACCAGCCGTCGGGGCGGCGCATCCACACGCGCGCGACGCCGCGGCTGGGCGGGCTGGCGATCGCGCTGGGGGCGTCCGTCCCCATGCTGTGGTTCCTGCCGCTCGACCACGACGCGCGCGGCCTGCTGATCGGTGCCCTGCTCATCAGCGCGCTCGGGGCCGTCGACGATGCCTGTGCGCTGCCTCCCCTCTACAAACTCGCCGGCCAGGTGGCCTGCTCCGCCGTGCCGGTGGCGGGCGGGCTGACCATCGACCACATCACCGTGCCCCTCGTGGGAGTCGGCAACCTGGGGTGGCTGCAGTACCCCGTGACCGTCGTGTGGTTCGTGGCCATCGTCAACATCATCAACTTCATCGACGGCATGGACGGCCTGGCCGCCGGCGTCACCGGCATCGGCGCGGTGACGCTGGCCGTCATCGCGGCGTCGCTCAACCGGCCCGAGGCGGCGGTGGCGGGCGCGGCCATCGCCGGCGCGTGCGCGGCGTTCCTGGTGTTCAACTTCCACCCGGCGTCGATCTTCATGGGCGACGCGGGCTCGATGTTCCTGGGCTTCATGACCGCGGGCATCTCGGTGAGCGGCGTGATGAAGACCAGCGCCACCGTCGCCGTGGTCATCCCGCTGCTGGTGCTGGCCATCCCGATCCTCGACACGTCTTTCGTGGTGCTCAAGCGCATCAAGCACGGGCTGCCCGTGTACGCGGCCGACCGCTCGCACTTCCACCACCGGTTCTTCACGATCGGGTGGGGCCAGCGGCGCACGGTGCTGACCCTGTACGCGTGGTGCGCGCTGATGGGCGCCGTCGCCCTCGCCATCCACTTCGTGCCGTACCGGGACGCGGTCACCGGCGACCCGCGGCCGGCCGGCGTGGCGGTCGCCGTGGGCGGCGCGCTCGTGGCCGTCGCGTGTGCCGGGTACCTGGTGTACGTCCTCGAGATCCTCAAGTGGCGCAGCACGCCTGTGGTCTCGATCGTGCGCGAGGGTAAGGCGGCGCGGGCCGAACGGCGGCGCTCCACGGGCGACCCGGGCGCGTCGGACGTCCCCGGGAGGCGCGCCACCGACAGGGCGGAACGCTGAGGACGAAACGGCCCGAACCCGGGGACGTCTGCCCCGGGCGCGGCCGCGGGCTCACGAAAACGCAACCGTACGACGGCCCGGCGCCGGTGGGGCGCGCGGGTCGGGCGGGCCGGTTCCGCGCGGCGGCGGGCCGATGCGGGACATCGCGTCACAGATCGCACGAACCCCCCGCCCCCACCGCCCGGGCGGCGTGGGGCGACGGACCGGGACATCGCGAAGCTGGCATACTCGCGACCGAGCCCCGGGGTGCGCACGCGCACCGGCGGGGTGTAACGCGCTCAGGAGCAGATCCGCGCCCGCCGATGGTCCACACCCCCGCCCACCGATGACGACGACCGCCGTCTACCCGTCTCCCCGAGAGGGCGCGCTGCCGTTCGTGGCCGCGACGCTGGGCGTCATCGTCGCCCTGGTGGCGCTACCGGTGGTGCTGCTGGCCGGCGGACCCGTCGCGGGCTGGCTGCTGGGTGCCGGGCTCTGGGTGGCCAACTGGCTGGCCCAGCTCGCCACCAACAGGTTCGCGTCGACGGCCAAGCCCACCACGGCGGTGGGCGTCACGGGCATCTCTCTGATGGCCCGCGCCTGGATCGTCGCGATCGCGCTGTTCCTCGTCGCGGTCAACGGGCACCGCACCGTGGCGCTGGTCGCCGCGTTCGTGTTCCTCGCGGCCTTCACGTTCGATCTCGCCGGGCGCGCCCTGCTGTACGGCATGCAGGCCGACCGGACCCACACTTCCCCCGGGAGCACCACCGACTCATGACGCGTCGCTCACTCCAGACGGCCGCGCTCGGCGCGGCGGTGACCCTGCTCACCCTCCCCGTCATCGCGACGGCATCGGAGGGGGAGAAGTTCGACCCGTCCCTGGAGTTCAAGACGGCGCCGTACGGCCCGGAGCTGAAGTTCGGCCCCATCGACCTGTCGATCAACAAGGCCGTCGTCTACCTGCTCATCACCACCGCCATCATCTGCATCGGCGGCCTGCTGGCCGTGCGCGGCGGGCTGAGGCTGCGCCCCGGCAAGACGCAGACGATCGTGGAGATGATCTACGACTTCGCCGACGAGCAGATCTTCAAGCCGGTGATCCCGTCGCACGGCAAGAGGGTGGGCGTGCCCAAGTGGTTCCCGTACCTCGCGACGCTGTTCTTGTTCATCGGCGTCAACAACCTCATCAGCTTCATCCCGCTGCCCATGGGACACGAGACCGGCACGTTCCCCGCCGGCCTGCCGGACCTGGGCCTGTACGCGGCCACGGCCAACATCAACGTGACGCTGACGCTGGCCATCTTCACGTTCCTGGCCACCCACGTGGTGGGCGTCAAGACCCACGGCGTCGGCGGCTACCTCAAGACCTGGGTGCCGGACGCGCCCGGCGCGGTGAAGCCGTTCATCGCCGGCATCGAGGTGCTGTCCCAGCTGCTGCGCCTGGTCAGCCTGTCGGTGCGACTGTTCGCCAACCTGCTGGCGGGCCACCTGCTGATCATCATGGCCGGCGGGTTCGCCGTGCTGGTCGGCAGCGTGCTGGGTGCCCTCGGCATCCCGTTCGCTCTGTTTTTCTACGTGTTCGAGTGGGTGCTTGTGGCCGGTCTACAGGCATTCATCTTCGCCCTGCTTTCCGGCGTGTACATCGGGTACGCGATGGAAGCGCCCCACTGACGTAAGACCCACCAAGGAGAACCATGGCACTCGAGGGCAACGTTGTTGACGCCGCCAAGGCGATCACGCTTGGACTGTCCACCGGCCTCGGCGCGATCGGCCCGGGCATCGGCGTGGGCTACCTGTTCGGCAAGACGGTCGAGTCGGTCGCCCGCCAGCCCGAGCTCCGCGGCGAGCTCATGGGTATCACGTTCCTGGGCCTGGCCCTGACGGAGGCCATCACGTTCTACGCCCTGCTGATGGGCTTCGTGGCCTTCTTCCTCGTCTCCTCCTAGGCACCCGCGGAGGTTCGACTGACAATGGGCACCCCGCTCGCCGAGGTACACGCCCGGCACGCCGAGAACGTACTGCTGGCCCCCAGTCCCGGTCTCATGATCTGGACGGCCATCACGTTCGGCCTGTGCCTGCTGATCCTCACCAAGTACGTGTTCCCCCCGGTCAACGCGATGATCGAGAAGCGCCGCGCGCAGATCACCGAGAGCATCGAGGAAGCCACGCGCAGCCGCGACGAGGCCGTCGCGCTGCTGGAGGAGTACAAGGTCCGCCTGGCGGACGCGCAGAAGGAGGCCGACGCCCTGCGCGAGCGCGGCCGCAAGGAGGGTGAGCGGCGGGGCACGGAGATCGTGTCCCAGGCGCAGGAACAGCGCGAGCGCGTGCTGGCCGACACCCAGAGCCAGCTCGACGCCGAGACCCGCAAGGCCGCCACCGGGCTGCGCGACAACGTCGTCGATCTCGCGGTCGCCACGGCCCAGAAGGCCACGCGCGGTGCTCTGTCCGAGGCCGACCACCGCCGGCTGATCGAGCAGGCGATCGACGAAGCCGACCTGTCCCGCCTGTCGCGGTCGTAGCCGGTGAGCATCGCCACCACATACGCCGAAGCACTGCACGAGGCCGCCAGCTCGCAGGGGCAGGTGTCCGAGGTCGCAACCCAGCTCCACGACCTGCGCGAGGCCGTCCGCGACGTGCCCGAGTTGTCGCGGATGCTGGGCGACCCCGACATCGACACCGCCGCGAAGAAGCGCGCGATGGCGAGCCTGACTGAGGGTGCCAGTCCCCTGCTGGCCAACTTCGTGCAGGTCCTGCTGGACCGCGGGCGGGCCGAGGACATCGATGACATCGGCCGGGCATTCGAGCGCAAGGTCGCCGAGGCCGACGGCCGCCTGCGGGCCGTGGTGCGCACCGCCATCCCGCTGCCGGACGACCTGCGCGCCGACGTGAAGTCGCGCATCGAGCGGGGCGCCGGCGGGCCCATCGACATCGACTACGTGGTCGACGAGTCCATCGTCGGCGGTGTGGTCATCGAGACCGAGACGGCCCGCGTCGACGCGTCGGTCCGTCAGCGCCTCGAGAACCTGCGCGACTCGATGGCCGGGACGTCGGTCCAGTCCGCGATCGCCGCCGAGTAGGCCCCCACCACCTTCGCCACGAGACACCACACGGAAAGAGGACGCGACAGATGAAGCTGCGACCCGACGAGATCACCAAGGTCCTGCGCGATCAGATCGAGCACTACCAGGACCAGGTGGACGTCGAGGAGGTTGGGACCGTCCTGCAGGTCGGTGACGGAATCGCCCGCGTCCACGGCCTCCAGTCGTGCGTGGCGCTCGAGATGCTCGAGCTGCCCCACGGCGTCACCGGCCTCGCGCTGAACCTCGAGGAGGACAACGTCGGCGTGGTGCTCCTCGGCGACGACACCCTCATCAAGGAGGGTGACCCGGTCAAGCGCACCGGCAAGGTCATCCAGGTGCCCGTCGGCGAGGCGCTGCTGGGTCGCGTGGTGGACCCGCTCGGCAACCCGCTGGACGACCGCGGCCCGATCGAGACCGAGCACTACCGCCCGGTCGAGTTCAAGGCCCCCGGCGTGGTCCAGCGCCAGCCGGTGAAGGAGCCCCTCCAGACCGGCATCAAGGCCATCGACGCCCTCATCCCGATCGGCCGCGGCCAGCGCGAGCTGATCATCGGCGACCGCGGCACCGGCAAGACGACGATCGCGATCGACACGATCATCAACCAGCGCGGTCAGGACGTGAAGTGCTTCTACGTCGCCATCGGCCAGAAGGCCTCGACGGTGGCGCAGGTCGTGGAGCGGCTGAAGGCGGCCGGCGCCATGGAGTACACGACGGTCGTCGTGGCCTCTGCGTCGTCGTCCGCGCCCCTCAAGTACCTGGCCCCGTACGCCGGCTGCGCGATGGCCGAGTACTTCCTGTTCGGCGGGCAGCACGCCCTGTGCATCTACGACGACCTCTCCAAGCAGGCCGACGCGTACCGCCAGATGTCGCTGCTGCTGCGCCGTCCGCCGGGCCGCGAGGCGTTCCCCGGCGACGTGTTCTACCTCCACAGCCGCCTGCTCGAGCGGGCGTGCAAGGTCAACGACGAGCTGGGCGGCGGGTCCATCACCGCCCTGCCGATCATCGAGACGCAGGCCGGTGACGTGTCGGCCTACATCCCGACCAACGTGATCTCCATCACCGACGGCCAGATCTTCCTCGAGTCCAAGCTGTTCTACTCGGGTGTCCGCCCGGCCGTGAACGTGGGTATCTCCGTGTCCCGTGTGGGTGGCTCCGCCCAGGTCAAGGCCATGCGCTCGGTGGCCGGCCGCCTCAAGCTTGAGCTCGCCCAGTACCGCGACCTGGAGGCCTTCGCGCAGTTCGGTTCCGAGCTCGACGCAAGCACGCAGCGCACGCTGGCCCGGGGCGCCCGCCTGGTGGCCACGCTGAACCAGCCGGCCTACAACCCCTGGCCGGTGGAGGAGCAGGTGGCGATCATCTACGCCGCCGGCAACGGCTACCTCGACGGCGTCGACCCGGCCGACGTTCCGCGCGTCAACGAGACGTTCCGCGACGCGCTGCGCGAGGAGGGCTCCATCCTTGCCGACATCCGCGACAGCAAGCAGCTGTCGGAGGAGACCGAGGGCAAGCTCAACGACCTGCTCAAGCGGGTGTCGGGCGACATCAACCCGGCGGAGGTCGAGGAGGCCGCCCACGAGCACGCCGAGGAGGAGCACCTCAAGCGCGTCAACGAGGACATCGCGGAGGCCGAGGCCGACGCGGAGAAGGCCTAGCCCCGGTGGCGAGCCAACGCGACATCAAGCGGCGCATCGACTCGGTGCGCAACACGCGCAAGATCACTCGCGCCATGGAGCTGGTGGCGTCGGCGAAGCTGCGCCGCGCCCAGGACCGCATCGAGGCCCTGCGCCCGTACGCGGAGAACATGCGCGAGCTGATGGTGCAGGCGGCCGGGCAGTCCGACGCGACGGCGTCGTTCCCGCTGCTGGAGAAGCGCGACGAGGTCAAGAAGGCCGCGATCGTCACGATCACCGGTGACCGCGGGCTGGCCGGTGCCTTCAACGTCAACATCCTGCGGGCCGGCTTCGGCGCCGACGCCCAGATGCAGGAGACCGGCACCGACGTGATCTACGTCGGCGTGGGCAAGAAGGGGTCGGGGACGCTGCGCTTCCGTCGCAAGCCCATCGACCGCACGTTCGAGGGCTTCTCCAGCGAGCCCCGCTTCTCCGATGCCGAGGCGGTCGCCGACTACGTGTCGGAGGCGTACACCAACGGCGAGGTCGACCGGGTACTCCTGGTTTACAACGCCTTCAAGTCGGTGATGCAGCAGGAGGTGACGGTCGAGCAGCTGCTGCCGATCGAACGCGCCATCGTGTGGCCCCCCGGCGACGTCGACGGTGACGGCGACGTGGACGAGGACGACGCCGCGGCGGCCCGGCCGCTGGTGCTGTTCGAGCCCAGCGCCGAGGAGGTCCTGCGCGACCTGCTGCCGACGTACGTGAACACCACGATCTTCCGGGCCCTGCTCGAGAGCGCCGCGGCCGAGCACGCCGCGCGCCGCAGCGCCATGCGCAATGCATCCGACAACGCGGGGGGTCTCATCTCGGACCTCACGCTCAAGATGAACCGGGCCCGCCAGGCCGCCATCACCCAGGAGATCCTTGAGGTGGTCGCCGGCGCGGACGCCCTCCAGTAGCGGGACGACAAGGAGACCCATGGCAGACAACGCAAGCACCGGCACCGTCCTGGAAATCAAGGGCGTGGTGCTCGATGTGCGTTTCGACGGACAGCTCCCCGAGATCTACAACGCGCTGGAGATCCCCCGCGAGGACGGCACCACCCTCGTCGCTGAGGTGCAGCAGCACCTGGGCGACGACAAGGTGCGCGCGGTGGCGTTCGACACCACGGACGGCCTGTCCCGCGGCGCCGCGGTACGCGACACGGGTGCGCCGATCTCGGTGCCCGTCGGCGAGCGCACGCTGGGCCGCATCTTCAACGTGCTCGGCGAGGTCATCGACGAGGGCGACGCGGTTCCCGAGGGCGACACGTGGCCCATCCACCGCAAGGCGCCGGGCTTCGACGAGCTGAACCCCACGGCCGAGATCTTCGAGACGGGCATCAAGGTCGTCGACCTGCTGGCCCCGTACGTGAAGGGCGGCAAGATCGGCCTGTTCNNNGTGGGCAAGACCGTGCTCATCCAGGAGCTCATCAACAACATCGCCCAGGAGCACGGCGGCCTGTCGGTGTTCGCGGGCGTGGGTGAGCGCACCCGCGAGGGCAACGACCTCTGGCTCGAGATGAAGGAGTCGGGCGTCATCGACAAGACGGCGCTCGTGTACGGCCAGATGAACGAGCCGCCGGGCGCCCGCCTGCGCGTGGCCCTGACCGGCCTCACCATCGCGGAGTACTTCCGCGAGGAGGGCGGCCAGGACGTGCTGCTGTTCATCGACAACATCTTCCGGTTCGTGCAGGCCGGATCCGAGGTGTCGGCCCTCCTCGGCCGCATGCCCTCGGCCGTGGGTTACCAGCCCACGCTGCAGACCGAGATGGGCGACCTGCAGGAGCGCATCACATCGACCCGCCGCGGCTCGGTGACGTCCGTGCAGGCCATCTACGTGCCCGCCGACGACCTCACCGACCCGGCCCCGGCCGCGTCGTTCGCCCACCTCGACGCCACGACCGTGCTCTCGCGCGACATCGCGGCGAAGGGCATCTACCCGGCCGTGGACCCGCTGGACTCCACCAGCCGCATCCTGTCGGCCGACGTCGTCGGCGAGGAGCACTACGAGGTCGCGCGTCAGGTGCAGGAGGTGCTGCAGACGTACAAGGACCTTCAGGACATCATCGCCATCCTCGGCGTGGACGAGCTCACCGACGAGCAGAAGCTCGCGGTGGCCCGCGCGCGCCGCATCGAGCGCTTCCTGTCGCAGCCGTTCCACGTGGCCGAGGCGTTCACCGGCACGCCGGGCAAGTACGTGGCGCTGTCCGAGACGATCCGCGGGTTCAAGGAGATCGTGGAGGGCCAGCACGACGACCTGCCCGAGCAGGCGTTCTTCCTGGTGGGCGGCATCGACGAGGCGATCGAGAAGGCCGCCTCGATGAAGGAAGGCTAGGCCGATGGCCACCGCGGCGTCCGATCGCAAGACCCTCGACGTGAAGCTCTTCACGCCGGTGGGCTCGATGTTCGAGGACGAGTCCGTGCTGGTCGTCGTGCCCGGAGTGGCGGGCGAGCTGGGTCTCATGGCCCGCCACGAGCCGCTGGTGACGTCCCTGCGCAACGGCGAGGTGCGGATCCACGGCACGGACGAGACGGTCCACACGTTCGCGACCACGCAGGGTTACGCGTCGATCGGCGACGACCGCGTGTACATCCTCGTGGAGCAGGCCGAGAGGCTCGACGCCATCGACGTGGCCCGTGCCGAGAAGGCGCTCGGGGAGGCGAGGTCGGCACTGGACGCGGAGACCGACGAGACCGAGCGGGCGATCATCGAGGCGACGATCCGCCGCAACGAGAACCGCATCAAGGTGGCGCAGAAGTCACGGTAGGTCGCGGTGTCGCCCGGCGAGCGTCCGGGCGACACCGCACCACCTCCGCGGGGGCCGGGGCCGCACCGCCGACGCGGTGACCCCCGAGGATCGCACGGCAACCGCCGCGAGGAGCGATGCGGTTCGGGCTCCGCCGCGCCCGGCACGCCGTGCCGGGCGCCCGAGCGGCGCCCGCTCGGGCGCCGGAGCCCGCCGGTACCGCGCGGCGTCCGTGCGTGGCGGGCCGCCCGACGCATAGGTTTCGGCGCGTCGGGTAGTACGGGATCATGAAAAAGACACTCGCATCCCTCATGGCCGTGCTGGCGCTTGGCGTCGCCGCCGGCTGTAACGACGGCACCGACGACTCGGAGCAGGCCCAGAGCGTCGCCACCGAGGCCGTCGACAACGCCAAGGACACGGCGACATCGGCCGCGAGCACGGCGAAGGACGCCGTGACCTCGGCGGACCTCCCGGACGTCGACTGGGACAAGTACGGTCAGGAAACCAAGAACACGATCGACGACCTCGCCGAGAAGGGCGACTGCGACGGCCTGCGGGCCCAGCTGAGCGACGCGGAGGCCAACGACACGGACCTGACCGAGTACATCAAGGCGCAGATCGCAAAGGTCCCCTGCTCCACCCAGTGACCCGCCCTCCGGCGCGCGTGTCACCGGATTCCTGAGCACCGGTGGCGCGCGCCCGGAGACCCCGGCGCCCAACCCTGAAGGCGCCGGCCGGTGTGCCCTCGCGGCCCCCACTGGCCGGTGCGGCGGGTGCGTCGACTTCGACCATCGGGCGCCGCCGCGCCGTCGCGCCGGGGCCCCAGCGGCCGGCCCTCGGCTCGTCGAAGCCCTCGGGGGGCAGCGGGGACGACGGCCACCACCGTCGGGCGCGACGCCCCAACCGTGCGGACGTTGCGGTCCCGGGCGGTCCGCTCGCCGCCCCTGCCGGTGTCCGCGGGGTTCCGTCGGCCTGCGACCCCACCCGCGGGACCGGGAACGACGTCGCACCGCCGGGGCCCGCGGCCGGTGCCGGACGCCCGCATCGTGCGGGCTGAATCGTTGCGGGCGACGCCGTTCCGGGCGCGGGTCGTCCAGGGGGGCCTGTAAGGTCACACCCGCCTCCCCACCTCACGGGGGGACGCGGCGCGTGAGCGAAGTCCGGTGCGATCCCGGCGCTGTCCCGCAACGGTGATGCCCCGAAAGGGGACGAGCCCGGTCGACCCGCCCGCGGCAACGGCCGAGCTCTCGTGGAAGGGGCGCGCCAGCGATGAAGAAGACGTACCTCGTCGGTCCCCGGACGTTCGTTCTCGACCAGGCGAGAGCCGAGGCCGAGGTGTCGGCGAAGCGCGTGGTCGGCGGCAAGGAGACCATGCACTTCAACCTCCTGCCGCTGAAGTACACATGGGCGTACGACCTCTACCGCACCATGAAGGCCAACCACTGGGAGCCCGAGGACGTCCCGATGCAGCGGGACATCGAGCAATGGCGGGCCACCGATGTGCTGAGCGACGTGGACCGCTGGATCGTGCGCATGGGCGTCGGGTACTTCTCGGCCGCCGAGGGCATCGTGGGCGACAACATCCTCCACGTGATCCGCGAGCTGGTGACCGCGTCGGAACTCAAGCTGGTGCTCGGCCGCCACGCGCACGAGGAGAACATCCACGCCGACTCGCTGCTGTACATGATCTCGTCGCTCGGGATCGACCCGTACGAGTGCGAGGCGATGTTCGACGACGTCCCGACCATCGCGGCGAAGAACGCCTTCGTGACGGGCATCTCGCGCGAGCTGAGGCGCGACATGGACGTCACCGAACCCGAGGCGTGGCGCCTGCTGGCCACCAACATGTTCGTCTTCGGGCAGTGCATGGAGGGCACGCAGTTCTATGGGCTCTTCGGGATGATCCTGTCGCTGTACCGGCAGGGCAAGCTTCCGGGCATCGGCACGATGTTCCGCTACACGCTGCGGGATGAGTCGAATCACATCGAGCTGCTGCGGCGGCTGTTGCTGGAGATGGCCGCCGAAACCCCGGCCCTCTGGACACCGGCGTTCCGTACGCAGCTGCGCGAGTTGATGGCCGAGGCGGTGGACCTGGAGAAGCGGTTCATCGACGACTGCCTGCCCGTTGAGGCGACGGGCCTGTCGGCGGGCGAGTTCCGCGGCTACATCGACTACATCGCGGATCGGCGCCTGGAGTCGATCGGCATCGAGCCGCTCGGTGCGAATCTCGCCAACCCCCTGCCGTGGCTCGCGGAGCTCATGGACATCCGCAAGGAACAGAACTTCTTCGAGGGCAGGGTCACCGAATACCAGCGCGCGTCGTCGCTTGCCGCCGTCGCCGACGATGAGCTCTGAGGGGGCACAGATGATCGATTTCGACGAGATCCTCAAGGACCTCGAGCTGAAGCGGGCGGCGGCTCGTCCCGCTGCGGAGCACATGGCGTTCGACGTCCACGCCGCGCTGGACGGCCTCGGTGGCGAGCCCGACGTGGCCGTCGGCGGGCCGGGCGGGCCGGTTCCGTTCCGTTCCGAGTCTGCCGCCGTGATGGTGGCCGACGCCCTCGCCACCATCGCCCTCGCACGAGGTGGAGACGACCCGCTGGTGCTGGCGGCCCCGGGCATCATCCGCGACGCCGTGCGCGACGTTCGCGGCCGGCTGGCCGACCTGGAGGCCGGCGCGGCCATCACCGCCGAGGACCTGTCGTCGCTGGTGGAGGCGGCGCTCATCCGGGGCGGCCGGCACGAGGTCGCGACCGCCCTGGTGATGCGCCGTGCGACCCCGCCTGAGGCGGGCGGCTCCGTGGCGGGTCCCCGCGTCATCCGGCGTTCCGGGCACATCGTCGACTGGCGCGAGTCCAAGATCGAGGTCGCGATCCGCAAGGCGTTCCTGTCGGGCGGGGCCGATCCCGCCCGGCGGCCCCCATCGCGGCGCGGGTCAGTGAGCGCGCCGAGGCGTTCGGCGCCGCCTACATCCCCATCGAGACCGTCCAGGACATCGTGCAGGAGGAGCTGGTGATGGCGGGCCACATGCGCGTGGCCGAGCGCTACATCCTCTACCGCGCCGAACGCGCGATGCTGCGGGCCCGGGACCGGGCGCCGGTCGACGAGGGTGGCACCGACCTGCCGGTGACCGAGGCCGATGGATCGTCCGGGGTGTGGGAGGCCGAGGACCTGCGCGCCCGCATCCGGTTCGCCGTCGTCGGGTTGGACCTGCCGCTGGACGCCGGGAGGCTGGAGGCCGAGCTGCGCCGCTCGTTGCATCCGGGTATCGGGCGGGAGGACCTGCGCCGGGTCGTGGTGCTCAACGCCCGGTCGCTCGTGGAGCGCGACGCCGAGTTCGCCCGCTTCGCGGCGCGCATCCTGCTGACCCACATCTACGAGGAGACGCTCGACTGGCGCCTGCTTCGCGACGGCGTCGCCGGGCTGCGCGACGCACACCGCAAGGCGCTGGCGCACCGCGCTCGAGCGCGGCGTGGCCGCCGGACGCATCGACCCGGAACTGCTCGGGTTCGACCTCGACCGGATGGCGGCGGCGATCGATCCCAGCGCCGACCTGGACTTCGACTTCCTGGGCGTCCAGACGATGTACGACCGCTACCTGATGTCCGACAAGACCCGCGGCAGGACCGTCCGCATCGAGGCACCCCAGGTGTTCTGGATGCGGGTGGCGATGGGCGTGTGCATCGCCGAACCGGGCGACCGCGAAGCCCGCGCCATCGACCTGTACACCGCCTACAAGGAACGGCGGTTCTGCTCGTCGACGCCGACGTTGTTCAACGCCGGCACCACGCACCCCCAGCTGTCGTCGTGCTACCTGTACGTCATCGACGACTCGCTCGAGTCCATCGTGCAGCGCGGCATCGCCGACAACGCGATGTGCTCCAAGTGGGCCGGCGGGCTGGGCGGGTCGTGGACCCGGGTGCGGGGCACCGGGTCGCACATCCACGGCACCAACGGCGAGAGCCAGGGCGTCGTGCCGTTCCTCAAACTCCACAACGACCAGCTGGTCGCGGTCAACCAGGGTGGCAAACGCGCCGGGTCCGGCTGCGCGTACCTCGAGGTCTGGCACAACGACATCCGTGAGTTCCTTCAGTTGCGGCGCAACACGGGCGACGACCGGCGCCGCACCCACGACATGAACACCGCCGTCTGGATCCCGGACCTGTTCATGAAGCGTATGGAGGCTCGCGCGGACTGGACGCTGTTTCGCAGTTCCCAGGTGCCGGATCTGCACGACCTGTACGGGGCCGCGTTCGACGCCCGCTACGCCGAGTACGAGGAGAAGGCGGAGGCCGGCGAGATCTACGGCGAGCGCATCCCGGCGCTGGACCTGTGGAAGCAGATCCTGCGGATGCTGTTCGAGACCGGGCATCCGTGGATCACGTTCAAGGACCCGTGCAACGTGCGCAGCCCCCAGGACCACGCGGGTGTGGTGCACTCCAGCAACCTGTGCACGGAGATCACGCTGAACACCAGCGCCGACGAGACCGCCGTGTGCAACCTGGGTTCGGTGCTCATCGATCAGCACCTGGACGCCGCCGGCAACGTGGACCACGCGCGCCTGCGGGCGACGGTCCGGGTCGCGGTGCGGGCCCTCGACAACGTCGTGGATGTGAACTTCTATCCCACGGATGCGGCCGAGCGGGCCAACAGCCGCCACCGCCCCGTGGGCCTCGGGGTGATGGGGCTGCAGTACGCCCTCTACCGGCGCGGCGTCGCGTTCGACTCCCCGCAGGCCCTTGAGTTCAACGACCAGATGATGGAGGCCATCGCGTTCTACGCATACGAGGCCTCCAGCGACCTGGCGGCGGAGCGTGGCGTCTACTCGTCGTACCCGGGCAGCAAGTGGGACCGGGGGATCCTGCCCCAGGACACCGTCGACCTGCTCGAGGCCGAGCGGGGAGAGCCGGTGGAGGTGCCCCGGGGCGGGGTGATGGACTGGGCGCCGCTGCGCAAGAAGATCGCCGCCCAGGACATGCGCAACAGCAACGTGCTGGCCATCGCACCGACCGCGACGATCGCCAACATCATGGGCACCAGCCCGTGCATCGAGCCCCTCTACAAGAACCTGTTCGCCAAGTCGAACCTGTCAGGGGACTTCACGTTCCTGAATCCGTACCTGGTCAGGGACCTGAAGGCCGCCGGCATCTGGAACGCGGAGCTCGCGGACCAGATCAAGTACTTCGACGGCGACCTGCGGGAGGTCCAGGCCATCCCCGAGGCGATCCGCCGCAAGTACCCGACCGCGTTCGATGCGGACCCCGCGTGGCTCATCGACGCCGCGGCCCGGCGCGGCAAGTGGATCGACCAGTCCCAGTCGGTGAACCTGTTCCTGGGCAGCCCCGACATGCGCAGCATGAGCCACATGTACCGGCGCGCCTGGCGGGCGGGCCTCAAGACCACCTATTACCTGCGCACTCTGGGGGCCTCCACCATCGAGAAGGCGACGGTCACCGGCAGCACGTCCGCCCCCGTGACCGAGCAGGCGCCGCAGGTGTGTGACATGTCCGATCCCGACTGCGAGTCGTGCCAGTGAGGCCCGGCGGCGACACCCCCGACGACGCCGTCCCCCCGGCGGCGGACCTGCGTTCACCGCGACCCGGCGTGGAGACCATCACCTGGAAGGGGCGTCTCGGGCCGATGGGTCTCGGGGTGTCATCCCGGACGTTTCGCCCGACGACAATCACGCACGTGCTGGCGCAGGCCATGGAGGTGCGCCGCGGCGATGTGGTGATCGACGTCGGCTGCGGCAGCGGGATTCTGGGGATCATCGCCGCGAAACTCGGGGCGTCGCGCGTCTACGGGACCGATGTCAGCCCCGATGTCGTCGATGTCGCCTCCGGGAACGCGGCGCGGCATGGCGTCGCGCATTGCACGACGTTCTTCCAGGGTGACCTCTTCTCGGCGCTGCCGTCCGACGTACGCGCCGACCTCATCGTCGGGGACGTCTCGGGCGTGCCGGATGAACTCGCGGCCGACAGCGGCTGGTTCCCGTCGCGTACCGGTGGTGGCCGGAGGGGGTGCGAGTTGCCGATCCGCATGATCCGCGAAGCGGGCAGGCGGCTCGCCCCCGCGGGCCGGATGCTGCTGCCGACTGCCACGCTGCAGGACGAGCCGCCTATTCTCGACGCCGCGCGCGCGGCGTTCGCGAGCGTCGTCAAGGTCGCACAGCGGGCGATCCCGTTGCCGTCGGCCATCGCCGAGGCCGACAGCCTGAAGCGCCTGGCACAGGAGGGTGTGATTCACCTGGGCACGCGCGGATCCCGCCTGATCTGGGACGCGCGCGTCTGGCGTTGCGACGCGGCGCCGGGCTCGGGCACCGCCTGACGAAGCGCACGGTTCGCGCGGCGTCGCCTGGCCCCGGGGCCCCCGGGGCCAGGCGGAGCGTCGCTACTGCGCCAACGGCCTGACGGGGATCGGTTGCCCGTCGTCGTCAACCGCGACGAAGACGAAGCGCCCGGTGCCGCACAGACGGCGTTGCCCGGAGAGAAGTTCCTCGCCGACCATGCTGACCTCCACGGTGATCGAGGTGCGGCCGGTCGCGACAACATGAGCCAGCACCTCCACGATCTCCCCGTGGCGCACCGGGGCGACGTAGTCGACCTGTTCGACGGCGATGGTGACGGCTTCGCTGCGGCAGCGGCGCGTCGCGGCGATGAACGCCGCCCGATCCATCATGGACAGGGCCTCCCCGCCGAACAGCGTGCCATGGTGGTTCAGCTGCTGGGGGAAGACCACCTCGGTGATCCGGGTCTCGGTCGGTGGTGTGAGCGCGTGCGCGTGGGAACCCCGCTTCTCAGCCACCGCCGGCCGCCTCGGGGTATCCCCGCCCGCCTTCGCCGCGCCGCGCCGCCGCGCGCGCGTCGGCGGCGAAGCGCCGTAGCCGCGCGGCGATCGTTCGTTCCTGATCGGGTGTGCACAGGCCCGTACCGCAGGCGGGGGTGATCAACGCGGGGAGGAGGTCACCGAGAGCGTCACCCGGGAGTGCGTCCGGGGTGGGCGCCGCGACGTCGATGACGCCGGGCACCGCACGGATGCCGCGCCGACGCAACGCCCGCACAGCGTCGCTCATACCGTGGCCGCGGTGCTCGGCCCGGCACGCGTCGAAGCTCACCAGGTCGGGCTGCACGGCGCAGAGCAGGCTCCACGGAACAGCCCCGCAGACATGCATCCCGAACACGGGGGCCACCGCGCGGATCGCGTCCCACACATCGGCCAGCGGTGCGCCGGCCGCGCACGCGAGGCCCGGCTCGTCCACCACCACGATCGCGGTGAGGCCGAGCTCGGCGAGTTCCGCGACCCATGCCTGCAAGGTCGCGCCGGCCCAGCGGGCGAGGTCGCGGGCCAGGCCGGTCAGATCGGGGCTCCCCGGGGTGCGGCCCAAACCGAACGCCAGGGTCACGGGCCCGGTCACCTGGAGCTTGGCCAACCCGTGAATGGGCGGCGTCGCCGCCAGCGACGCGACGAACGCGTCCCAGGCGGCGGGATGCGGGCGCTGGCGCTCCTCGGAGAACCCGCACCGGCCGGGATCCGCCGTCACCCATTCGGCCACCATGTCCCCGTCGAGCGCGGGCAGCTGGGGACAGAAGGGGACGTCGTACGCGGCCCGCACGTGGGCGACGGCCGCGACGGGATCGGCGAACGGCAGGCTGCCGACGCCGGTGGTGGCGCACGGCCCGAGTCGGCGGAGGGGCGTCACGTCGCCGCCTCGTGCCCCGCGGCGGCGCGCCGCCGGTGCGCCGCCTCCACCATCGCCGTCACGGCGGGCTCGACTTCCTCCCAGCGGCGCGTCTTGAGGCCGCAGTCCGGGTTGACCCACAGCCGCTCCAGGGGGATGCGCTCGGCGGCGAGCACCAGCAGCGCCTCCATTTCGTCGGCGGTCGGCACCCGCGGCGAGTGGATGTCGTACAGGCCGGGCCCGATCTCGGCGGGGTAGTCGAACGCCCGGAACGCGTCGAGCAACTCCATTCCCGACCGCGACGCCTCGATCGAGATCACGTCCGCGTCCAGCGACGCGATGTGCTCGATGATCTCGTTGAACTCCGAGTAACACATGTGGGAGTGGATCTGGGTCGCGTCGTCGACGCCGCTGGAGCACAGCCGGAACGAGGCGGTTGCCCAGTCGAAGTAGCCGTCCCGCTCGGACGTGCGCAGCGGGACGCCTTCGCGGAAGGCGGCCTCGTCGATCTGGATCACCCGGTTACCGGCCGCCTCCAGGTCCGCGACCTCGTCGCGGATGGCGAGCGCGACCTGCCAGGCGCTGTCGGACTCCGGCTGGTCGTCGCGCACGAACGACCACCGCAGGATGGTCACGGGGCCGGTGAGCATCCCCTTGACCGGCTTGGTGGCCGCGTCCTGAGCGATCTGCCACCACGACACGGTCATCGGGCGGGGGCGGGAGACGTCTCCGAACAGAATCGGGGGCTTGACTCCCCGGCTGCCGTAGGACTGCACCCACCCGTGCTCGGTCACCGCGAAACCCTCGAGCTGCTCGGCGAAGTACTGGACCATGTCGTTGCGCTCGGGCTCGCCGTGCACCAGCACGTCGAGGCCCACGCGCTCCTGCCACGCGATGGCATCGGTGATCTGGTCGGTGATGTACCGGCGGTACGCATCGTCCGCCATCTCACCGGTGCCGTGCCGGCGCCGCGCGTCACGGATCTCGGCGGTCCGCGGGAACGATCCGATGGTCGTGGTCGGCAGCGGGGGCAGCGCGAGCGCCGCACGCTGGGCCTCCGCGCGCCTGGCCACGGGGGTCGCCCGGCGCAGGTCGTCGGGGGTGATGGCCGCGACGCGTTCCCTGACGTCTGCCCGGTTGGTCAGCGCCGAGGCCCGCCGTTCGGCCACGACGCGGCCCATGGCGCCCACGATGTCCTCCCGCTGGGCACCGCTCGCCACGGCGGCACGCGAGAGGACCGCCAACTCGCTGAGCTTCTCCTCGGCGAACGCCAGCCACGAGCGCACCTCCGGCATCAGCCCCGTTTCGCGGGCGGCGGAGTACGGCACGTGCAGCAGGGAGCAACTCGGCGCGATGGTCACGCGGTCGGGCCCGAGGGCGGCGACGGCGGCGTCGACCAGCGAAAGGGCAGGGGCGGGGTCGGTTGCCCACACGTTGCGGCCGTCGACGATCCCCAACGACAGGCGCGTGCCGCTGGAGCTCGCCGCCCGCAGCGCCGGCTCCAGCTGGGCGGGGTCGCGCACCAGGTCCAGGTGCACCTCGGCGGCGCCCAGGCCGAGCACCGGCTCCAGCGCCGCCCCCAGGCCACCGAAGTACGTCGCCACCGTCAGCGCCGTTGCGGGCGCCGCCGCCACCAGGTCGCCCAGCGCGCGCTCGGCGGCCGCCAGTTGCCGGGCGTCGAGGTCCAGCACCAAGCAGGGCTCGTCGATCTGGACGGACGAGGCGCCCGCCTCCGCGAGGGCGCGCAGCACCTCGGCGTACACGGGTACGAGGTCGGGCAACAACTCCAGCGGGTCAACCGCGGGGTCGGCGGACTTGGCCAGGTGCAGCAGGGAGAACGGCCCCACCACCACCGGGCGGGCGTGCGCTCCCGCCTCGGCGAGCTCTGCGAGCGGCTTGGACGGGTCGGGCGCGAAACCCGACGCCGGGTTCACCACGGGCACCAGGTAGTGGTAGTTCGTGTCGAACCACTTGGTCATCTCCAGCGGGCGATGGGTCGCATCGCCGCGGGAGAGCAGGAACTCACCCGCAAGGCCCGGCACGGGGCGCCGCGCGGCGCCCACCATCAGCGCGGTGTCCAGCACGTGGTCGGTGAAGCTGAAGTCGTTCACGGGGACCACGTCGATGCCCGCGGCGCTCGCCAGGCCGCGGTTGTGTTCACGCACTGCGCGGCCCGTCGCCCGCAGCGACTCCTCGTCGACCTCGCCGCGCCAATGCGCTTCGAGAGCGAACTTCAGCTCGCGGTCGGGACCGAACCTCGGAAAGCCGAGTACGGCCGTGCCGAGCCGACCGGTGGAACCGATGGATGCCTCGCCCATGGTGCTCCTCCCCGCCCACGGCCTCCGGGCATGCGGGCGTGGGGGTGGAGCCGTCGGCGACGGCACCGGCCCGCACGCCGAGCTCCCCGTCGGCAAAGGGCGATGCGTGAGCGCACACGTTGGGTGTTCTGGCTCCCGGGCTACCTACTAACCGGCCTTCCCAGGGCAGGAGCCCCAGTGGCATCATCGGCGTTCGTTCCCGGTCACAGCGGCGGGACCGCCCCGGGTTCGCACCGGGTTTCCCTTCGCCTGCACTGGTTTCAGTTGTCGTGAGGACCCTCCCACATCGGACCGGCAGATCAAAGCCGTGCCCTGGGCTCTCCTCCCGGTCCGGTTGGGCATGCAGCCACGTCAGCCCCGGGACGCGCTCGCCGCAACCTCGACGGCACCACCGATCTGTGCACATCTCGGTCAGCCCGTCCCGGGGTGGGCCCTCGGGACGGCCGGCTGCACGAGGACACCTGTGGTGGAAGGGATGGTCGCCGCCCTCGCATGCCGCACGCGCGCCTGTGCGCCGAGGCCCGACGGTTGCTCGGCGCACACGGAGTTAGGTCAACCGAACTTTTCTTGTTCGCGCACCTTGCCCACGCGCGCCGGGCCGGTGTAGCCTGCCCCCGCTTCTAACGGAAATCATCATTGTCTTTAGAGCAGGAGGTCGCACCCATGCCACCAGCCCACCCGCCGGGAACCCTCGAGTCGCCCGTCACCAGTCGCCTGCGCGCCGCCCACGAGGGCGTCTACCGCTGGCCCGGCGACTACCCGGGGTTCAGCGCGGACCTCCTGGTCCGCGAAGGCGTCGACGCGATCTCCGGCCGCATCACCGCCCGGGCCGATGCCGAGCCCGAGATCGCGTTCTCGGAGGGCGGACCACTGGCCGAATGGGCCTCCGGCGAGCTCGTGATGATGGTCGCCCACCGCGCGCCGCGCACCTTCGAGCAGGCCGACGGCCGATTCGAGCACCGGGAGGGCACGCTCGAGGACGGCGCCCTCCGCATCCACATCGAGGACCCGTTGTCGTCCAGCTACCTGGTCGACGACCGGGACCGCATCGTCGAGGTGACCCGTTCCCCGGGCTCCATGACGTTCGCGATCCGCGTGCTCGACGCGAGCTCCGGGCCGGGCAGCGGCTGGCTGTCGCGGGTGTTCTCGGTGTCGTTCTGGGAGCCGCGCGGGGTCCTGGACCGGGTCCAGACCTACCAGGACGACCACGTCGACCTCAACGGCGTGCTGCTGCCCTCGCGCCGTCACGTCGTCACGACCGACCGGGCTGGCATCGGCGTGCGCACCATCACCCTTTCCGGCCACGCGACGCTCGGGGGTGCGGCATGAGGCGCCTCCGCACCCTGCTCGCCACCGGTCTCGCGCTGCTCGCCCTCACGGCGAGCAGCGCCGCCGCCGCCCCCGCCCCCGAACGCTCGCCGGTGCTGCCGGCCCGGGTGGTCGACGCCTCCGGCGAGCGCATCACGGTGCGCAACGCCTCCCGCATCGTCGTCCTCAACGGGGACGTCGCGGAGGTGGTATTCGCGCTGGGACTCGGGGACCGCGTCGTCGGCACCGACATCAGCGCGACGTACCCGGCGGCGGCCGCTCGTCGGCAGCGCATCGGGTACCAGCGCACGCTCTCGGCCGAGGGGATCCTGTCCCTCCGGCCGACGGTGGTCATCGGGAACACGACCGCCGGCCCGGCGAGCGTGATCAGGCAGATCCGCGACGCCGGGGTCACGACCGTCATCCTCCCCGACGACGACCGTGTCGCGTCGTCGTGGCTCAAGATCCAGAACGTCGGGCGGGCACTGGGCGTGCCGCGTAGGGCGGCCAAGCTCGCGAAGGCCACCAAGGCGCGCGTCCGGGCGGCGCAACGCCGGGCCGCGCGTTCGACCAGCCGCCCCAAGGTTGCGATGCTCTACATCCGGGGCAGCCGGGTGCAGTTGCTGGGCGGCAAGGGCTCCCGCGGCGACGTCATGATCGCCGCGGCCCGCGGCCGTGACGTGGGCGTCGAGCTCGGCATCAAGGGCACCCGGCCGATCACCGCCGAGTCACTGGTCGCCGCGGCTCCCGAGGTGCTCCTGATCCCGCAGGCGGGTCTGGACTCGGTCGGGGGCATCAACGGCCTGCTGCGCATCCCCGGGATCGCGCAGACACCGGCGGGCCGGAACCGGCGGGTGCTGGCGTTTGACGACCAATACCTCCTGGGCCTCGGCCCGAGGACCGGTCCCGCGATCCGGGACCTCAGCAGCGCCCTCCACCCCGAGCTCCTGAAGGGCTCGCGGTGACCCGAGCGGTGGCGGCCGAGGTCACCCCCGCCGAGACGAACTCCGGCCGCCACCGCGGCACCCTCCGGCGCCTCCGCGCGCCGGGGGTGCTGACCCTCCTCACCGCCGCGCTCGCGGCCACGGTGGTCGCCGGCCTGGGAATGGGGGCAGTCGACATCCCCGCCGGACACGTCCTGGCGGTGCTCGCCGACCGGCTCGCCGGCATCGATACCGGCGTCGCCGTCGATTCCCAGCACGCCGAGGTGCTGTGGGCGATCCGTCTCCCGCGGGTCGTGCTCGCCATCCTGGTGGGTGCCGCGCTCGGGATCGCCGGCGCCGCGTTGCAGGGCATCTTCCGGAACCCGCTCGCTGACCCCGGCGTGGTGGGGGCGTCCGCCGGGGCCTCGCTCGGGGCGAGCGTCGCGATCGTCCTGGGGGTCTCGGCCCTCGGGACCATGACGCAGCCGGTGACGGCGTTCCTCGGTGCGCTCGCCGCGACGACCCTGGTGTACCTGATGTCCCGGCGGGCGGGCCGCACCGAGGTGGTCACGCTCCTGCTGACCGGGCTCGCCATCACCGCGGTGGTGGAGGCCGCGGTGGGGCTGCTCACCTCCGCCGCGGACGACCAGGAACTGCGCGACCTCACCTTCTGGCGCCTGGGCAGCCTGGGCGGCGCCACCTGGGACACCGTCACGATGGCCGCCCCCTTCACCATCCTGGCCGTGGCGGTGCTGCCCGGTCTGGCCCGGCGGCTCAACGTCCTCGCGCTCGGCGAACGCGAGGCGGGGCACCTCGGCGTCGCGACGGAGCGGGTTCGCGCCGTCGTCGTTGTCCTCGCATCGATGGGCGTGGGCGCCGCCGTGGCCGCCGCGGGTCTCATCGCGTTCGTCGGCCTTATCGTCCCGCACCTCATCCGCGTCACCGCCGGGCCGGATCACCGGATCGTGCTGCCGGGGAGCGCCGTGGGCGGTGCCCTCCTGCTGGTGGGGGCCGACCTGATCTCCCGAACGGCCGTCGCGCCCATCGAGCTGCCGTTGGGGGTCATCACGGGACTGCTCGGCGGCCCCTTCTTTCTGTGGCTGCTGCACCGCACCCGCCGGGAACAGGGGGGCTGGGCGTGACCGCACCGCTCCTCAGCGTCGACGCCGTGACCCACCGCTTCGGACGGCGGACCGTCCTGGACGCGGTCGGCCTCGACGCCGACGCCGGCGAGGTCGTCGCCGTCATCGGCCCGAATGGGGCCGGCAAATCCACGCTCCTCGCGGCGATCGCCGGGGACCTGCGGCCCGACGCCGGCGAGGTGCGCCTGATGGGGCGGCCCGTCGGCGACTGGGGGGGCGCGCCGCCTCGCCGGGGTCCGGGCGGTCCTCACCCAGCAGTGGTCGGTGGAGTTCCCGTTCACGGCACGGCAGATCGTCGAGATGGGGTGCACCGCCTGGAGCGGCCGGGGTGACGCCGCCCGCGTCCGCGACGCGGTGGACCGCGCCCTCACGACCGCCGACGCCGCGGATCTGGCGGACCAGCCGGTCACCGCCACCTCGGCCGGGGAGCGCGCCCGCGTCGGGCTCGCACGGGTACTCGCCCAGGACGCCGTCATCCTGCTGCTCGACGAGCCGACGGCCGCGCTCGACATCCGCCACCAGCACCGGGTGCTGGCCATCGCCCGCGCCCAGGCCGCCGCCGGGCGTCTGGTCCTGGTCGTCCTCCACGACCTCAACCTGGCGGCCGGCTACGCGGACCGGATCGCGCTGATGGTCGACGGACGCCTGGACGCCCTCGGCACCCCGGCGGACGTGCTCACCACCGGCCGCCTGGCCGCGGCGTATCGGCACCCCATCGCCGTGACGGTCTCGGACGAGGGGACGGTGACGGTCCTTCCGGCGACCGCCACGGGAAAGGACGGGCTCGCGCCGTAGAGAATCGGTGGCAGCAGTGGGGGCGACGGCGAAGGCGTGGGTGTTCGTGGCGCCCACGCCCGGCAACGGCCCGCCTGTTCCTCGACGCTCACGCCTAGGGCAGGCCTGCGACGTGCCCGGGGTGGCGATGCCGAGCCCGATGATCGCGATCGCAGCGATGATCGAGGCGGTACCGCCGTTGACCCGCAGGAGCGCGAACCCGGCGCGGTCGATCCCCGCCCCGACGCGCATCGACCGCGCCCGTCAGGCTCGCGTGCACGGGCCAGTCGGCACCGGCGGGATACCCTGCCCGGGTGCTTCGCGTCCCCGCCGTGCTCCGTCAGCCGCCGTTTCGGCGCGTCTGGCTGGCAAGCCTCGCCTCGAACTGCGGCAGCTGGCTCCAGGTGGTGGCGGCGGGCTGGATCGTGCTGCAGCTCACCGACTCGCCCGCCGCGGTGGGTGCCCTGGCACTGGTCGCCCGGGGCCCGGCGTTCGTGCTGTCGACGCTCGGCGGTCAGCTGGCCGACCGGTTCGACCGCCGCGCGGTGGGGATCGCCACGTTCGCCCTGCAGGGCGTCGCGGCGGCCGCGATGGCCGTGCTGTCGTGGTCCGGCGCGCTGACCACGCCGATCATCTTCGTGCTCACGTTCGCGCTGGGCGTGGGGTTCGCGCTCGGGTTGCCCGCGATGCTGGCCCTGATCCCCGCGCTCGTGCCGGTGCCGCAGCTGCCCCAGGCCGTCGCCCTGAACGCGGCGGGCATCAACGTGGCGCGGCTGGCCGGCCCGGCGGTGGGGGGCGTGCTGTTCGACATGGCGGGGCCCACGTGGTGTTTCGGGGTCAACGCGCTGTCCTTCCTCGCCCTGATCGTGGCGCTGATGAGCGTGCGGCCCCGCGTCCACGAGCGCTCGGCGGCGAAGGTGCCCATGCGGCACGCGCTGGCCGTGGCGTGGGGCGACCCGGCCATCAGGCGCCTGCTCGTGGGCATGACGGTGTTCGCCACGTGTGCGTCACCCATCCAGGAGCTGGCGCCGGTGGTCGCCGACCGCCTGGACGCGGGCCCGCGGGGCCTCGGGTTCCTGCTGGGGGCCATGGGCGGGGGCGCGCTGGTGGGCACGGGCGTGCTGGCGGGCCTGCACCGCCGTGGCCTGGGGCGGGCCGTGACGTTGCCCGTGGCCACGGCGGCGTCGGCGGTCGGGATGGCGGCGCTCGCGCTCTCCGACTGGTTCTGGGCGTCGTTCGTCGCCATGGGGTTCTGCGGCGTGTTCTGGATCTGGATGTTCATCGACACGAACACCGCCATCCAGCTGCGCGCCCCGGCCAGCATGGTGGGCCGCGTGCTCGGGCTCTACCAGCTTTCGGTGGTGGCGCCCATCGCAATCGGTGCGGGCGGCGCCGGCCTGCTGGCCGAGGCGTGGGGCGTGCGCGCGGGGCTGCTGGTGGGCGTGGCGGGGCTCGCGGCGTACGGGCTCTGGAGCCTGTGGCGGGTCGAGCGGCTGATCGACGCGGGGCGCCTGGAGGCATGACGCGGGGCGCGGCGGCCGCCGAACGGCCGCCGGACTGGGTATTCTCGTCCGATGGACGAGGTGACCCTGGCGGAAGCCCTCATCGCCATCGACACGTCACGGCTGGACGGCATCGAGACGGCGCTTGAGTACATCGAGGGCTGGTGCTCGGGGCGCGACCTCCCGGTCGAGGAGTTGCGCTTCGGCGACCGTCGCTGCCTGCGGGTGTCGGTGGGTGAGGGCCCGCTGCGCGTGATGCTCAACGGCCACGTCGACGTGGTTCCCGGTGAGCCGGGCCAGTTCACCCCCCAGCGTCGCGGCGACCGTCTGTACGGGCGGGGCGCGTACGACATGAAGGCGGCCGTCGCCGCGATGATGCTGGCGGTCGGTGACCTGGTGGGGGAGTCCGACCCCGGGGTACAGGTCGACCTGCTGATCGTGCCCGACGAGGAGCGCGCGGCCCCCGGGGCGAACTGCAGCGAGCTCGTCGTGGCCGACGGCTACCGCGCCGACTTCGTGATCTGCGGCGAACCCACCGACTTCCACGTGGGGGTGCACGCCAAGGGCGTGGCGATCATGGAGATGCGGGTTCCGGGTCTGGCGGCCCACTCATCCACGCCCTGGCTGGGCAGGAATGCGATCCTACGCACCGTGGAGATGATGCCGCGCATCGAGACGTGCCCGTTCATGGAGGGCCGGGGGACGCTGCTGGGGTCGCCCAGCGTGAACCTGTCGACCATCGTGGGGGGCGACGCGGTGAACTGCGTGCCCGCCCACTGCACGGCGACGCTGGACGTGCGGTTCGTGCCGGGCCAGTCGGCAGACGAGATCCTGCAGCAAATCCGCGACCTTGATCCTGAGGTCGAGGTTGAGATGGTGATCTCGCGGCCGCCGGCGGACCTGAACCCCGACGATCCGTTCGTCCGGTCCCTGCGCGACGCGGCCCTGCCGTTCTCGCCCGACAGCCGGGCCGTGGGCCGCGACGGGTCGTCCGACGCCGTGGCGTTCCTCGGCGCCGGCGTGCCGGCCGTGGAGTTCGGGCCGGTCGGCGCCGGCCATCACGGGCCCGAGGAGTGGGTGTCCATCGAGAGCCTCGGCCTCTACCGTCGCGCGCTGGTGGAGTTCGTGCGCTCACTGTCGTCGTCCCCCACCGTGGCGGGCGCGTGAGCACCGCCGGAGAACGCCCCGTGCACCGCGACGCGTCGTACTACCGCGTGGGGGGCCGCCGCGGGTGGGGACGGCCCGTCGC
Organism: Thermoleophilia bacterium; assembly: GCA_020438485.1. GTDB lineage: Bacteria > Actinomycetota > Thermoleophilia > Miltoncostaeales > Miltoncostaeaceae > JAGQUM01. Next base: position 60,061 of record JAGQUM010000008.1, read on the forward strand.
GTTCTGGCTGACGTGGCTGGTGCTGGCGCTGGGGGCGTCGCTGGCGTACGGCGCGTGGGCGTTCGTCGACGAGGTGGTGCAGGGCTCGAACCTCAGCGACCAGCGCACGCGCCAGATCGCGAAGGTCGTGGCGCCCGTCGACCGCGGCGAGCCCATGAACGTGCTGCTGGTGGGCACCGACAGCCGGTCCAAGGGCGACAACGGCCGTAGCGACTCGATGATCCTCGTGCGCCTCGACACGCACCAGAAGTTCATCTCCATGTTGAGCTTCCCGCGGGACAGCTGGGTCGACATCCCGGGCCACGGGTTCGACAAGCTCAACGCCGCGTACTACGTCGGCGAGCAGCAGAGCCCCGGCGGCGGGCCGGCGCTGCTCATCAAGACCATCTCGCAGCTCACAGGCCAGAAGATCAACGCGTACGCCACCGTCGACTTCAAGGGCTTCGTCAACATCGTCAACGAGCTGGGCGGCGTCTACATCGACGTCGACCACTACTACTTCCACAAGAACGGCACGGGCACGGGGACATACGAGGAGATCGATATCCCGCCCGGTTACCAGAAGCTCAACGGCGACGACGCCCTGGACTTCGTGCGTTACCGCCACCTCGACAGCGACTTCGCGCGCGCGACCCGCCAGCAGATGTTCCTCTCGCAGCTCAAGCGCCAGGTGAAGGACGACCTCGGCAGCACGCTGCGGGCGCCGCTGCTGGTGAAGATGCTCATGAAGAACTCGGGCACGACCATCTCCGCCGACCGGCGCCTGGACGTGCTGCGCTTCGCGGTCGAAACCCCGGACAGCCGCGTCTATCGCATCACGGCGAAGGGCCCCACCGGGTTTGAGGGCGATCAGAGCGTCGTTCACCTCAACACGGCCGACCTGGCGAAGAAGGTGCAGGACTGGCTGCAGCCCCCGTTCGTCCGGACCACCCAGAAGGCCGTGACCCCGGCCAGCGTGCGCGTGCGTGTGCTCAACGGCTCGGGCCGGGCGCTGGTGGCCGACGACGTGGCGGCGGCGCTACGCGCCCAGGGCTACAAGGCCGAGGCGGGCGGCAACGCGAAGGACTTCAGCCACGCCGAGACGCAGGTGCTGTTCAACGGCGCCAGCGGCAAGAGCGTGTCGGCCGCGTCGGGGCTGCAGCCGCGGTTCGGTCCGTACACCACGATGACCGCGGCCAAGCCCGCCGAGATCGGGTCGGCCGACGTCGTGGTCGTGGTGGGCGCCAACTGGACGGGCGGGCTCATCACGCCGCCCAAGCCCAAGAAGGCGAAGGACGTCCCCGACGTGGTCTCGACCACCGCCCTGGTCGGGAAGTTCCGCGAGGCGGCCCGCAAGACCGGTATGCCCCTGATGGCGCCCACGCGGGTGGTGCGCCAGTCGCGCGTCGTGGACGTCCACACGTACCGCATCGGCGACAAGAACAAGGGCCCGTGGGCCGTGCGGGTGGTGTTCGAGCTGCCCTCCAACACGTACTACCCGCGCTTCTGGGGCATCGAGGCCACCGCCATGCGCGACGTGCCGCTGCTGGCCGACCCCGTGGGCACATGGAAGAAGGGCGACGGGCTGGTGAAGCCGCAGACGTACTACAACGGCAAGGTGCTGGTGCGCGACGCGTTCACCTACAGGGGCGTGACGTACTGGGTCACGAACGTCATGGACGACGACACGGCGCTCAGCTCGGCCACCGTCCACTCGGTGGCCCAGTCGTTCCGTCCGCTTCGGCGGGCAAAGCTCCCCAAAGGCACAGTCGATACCGCCATCACCATCGGCGATGATCCGATGACGCCGTAGAAGGAGAGACGCGACAGTGAGTTCCCAGGAAGCAACGACGCCGATCGGGGTGATCGGCGGGGGGTACGTGGGCCTCGTCACGGGGGTGTGCTTCGCCGCGCTCGGGCACGACGTGACCATCCGCGACATCGATCCGGCGAAGGTCGACATGCTGAACGCCGGCCGCCCGCCGATCTACGAGCACGGCCTCCGGGAGCTGATGGCCGAGCACACCGGCCGCCTGACGTACACGCTGTCGCTGGGCGACATGCTCAGGGCCAGCGAGATCGTGTTCATCGCGGTCGACACGCCGCCCACGCACTCCGGCGACGCGGACCTGTCGCGCGTGATGCGGGTGGTCGACGAGCTGGCCGAAGTGGGCGCCGACGGCCACATCCTGGTGATGAAGAGCACCGTGCCGGTGGGCACGGGCGCCAAGGTGCGTGCGGCGCTGGACGAGCGCGGCCTGGAGTCCGTCGGGTACGTCAGCAACCCGGAGTTCCTCAAGGAAGGCGTGGCGATCGAGGACTTCCGGCACCCCGACCGTGTCGTGATCGGCAGCTCCGTGGACGAGCACGGCGACCGCGTGGCGGCCCTGTATGACCCCGTCGACACGACGGTGCTGCGCACCACGGTGCCGACCGCCGAGATGATCAAGTACGCGTCCAACGCGTTCCTGGCCACAAAGATCTCGTTCATCAACGAGATCGCGAACGTCTGCGAGGAGGTCGACGCCGACGTCACGATGGTGGCCGAGGGCATGGGCTTCGACCGGCGCATCGGCCGCCAGTTCCTCAACGCCGGCATCGGCTTCGGCGGGTCGTGCTTCCCCAAGGACGTCTCGGCGCTGAAGCAGCTGGCCGGCAACAGCGGCTACCACTTCCAGTTGCTGACGTCCGTCATCGAGGTCAACGAGCTGCAGAAGCGGCGGGTCATCGGCAAGCTCAAACGGCATCTCGGCGGTCTGGCGGGCAAGCGCATCGCGCTGCTGGGGCTGGCGTTCAAACCCGGCACGGACGACATGCGCGAGGCGGCCAGCCTGGTGTTGGCCGGCCGCCTGATGGCGGAGGCCTCGGACGTGGTGGCCTGGGACCCGGTGGTGCGCGACCTGGAGGGGCACCTGCGGGGCGTCGAGGCGGCCGAGACGCCCGAGGATGCTCTGCGCGGCGCGGACGCCGCCGTGATCGTCACGGAGTGGCCCGAGGTGCTGGGCATCGACTGGGGGGCCGCCCGCGGCCTGATGCGCACCCCGGTGGTCATCGACGGCCGGAACGCCCTGGACGCCGCCGAGATGGCGGGTGCCGGGTTCACGTACGAGGGCATCGGGCGCGGCGCTCCCCTCGGTGTGGGCGCGGTCGCGTAGGTGCAGGCGGTCGTCCTGGTGGGAGGTGAGGGGCGCCGGCTGCGCCCGCTCACCGAGACCCGCCCGAAGCCGATGGTTCCACTGGTGGACCGGCCGTTCGTGGCCCACCAGATCGACCACCTCGTGCGGCACGGCATCCGCGACATCGTGTTCTCGTGCGGCTATCGCCCCGACGCGCTCGAGCGCCACTTCGGCGACGGGTCGGCACACGGCGTGCGTCTGCGTTACGTCGTGGACCCCCAGCCGCTGGGCACGGCGGGCGCAGTCGCCAACGCGGCCGGCCTGCTGGGCGACGGCGACGTGCTGGTTCTGAACGGCGACATCCTCACCGACCTCGACCTCGACGACGTCGTCGACGCCCACCGCGCGGCCGGCGGCGAGGCGAGCATCGTGCTGACCCCGGTGGAGGACCCGTCGGCGTACGGCCTGGTGCGGCTTGACGGCGCGCGCCGCGTGACGGAGTTCCTCGAGAAGCCGTCGCCGCAACAGCTCGTCCCCGGCGAGCCCTTCCTCATCAACGCCGGCACGTACGTCCTGTCGCCGCGGGCCGTGGCGCTCATCCCGCAGGGCGTGCCGTGTTCGATCGAGCGGGAGATCTTCCCGGTGCTGGCCGAGCGCCGCGCGCTGTTCGGTCACCCCAGCGACGCGTACTGGCGCGACATCGGCACGCACGCGTCGTACCTGGCGGCCAACGCCGACGTGCTGGACGGCGCCGTGCGCACCGACTCGCCCGTGGCGGGTGGCCGCTACATCGCGCCGGGCGCCGACCTCGCTGCGGACGCCGACGTGCGCGCCAGCGTCGTGGGCCGCGGGGCGCGCATCGGCCCCGGGGCGCGCGTGGTGGGCAGCGTGCTGGGCGAGGAGGCCGTCGTCGGTGCGGGGGCGGTGGTGGACGGATCGGTGCTCGGCGACGGAACGGACGTGGGCGAGGGCGCCCGTGTGGCGGGCCTTGTCGTGGCGGGCGACGGCGCCCAGATCGAGGCGGGCACGGTGGTCGAGGGGCCGGCGGTCGTGGAGGCCGGCGCGCCCGTCGGCCCGGGCAAGGGGGGGAACGGGTGAGCGTGCTCGACGACGGGGGCTTCCCCCTCGACTCGCTGGGGCTGATGGATGCGATGGGCGGCTCGGCCGAGGCGTTCGACGATGCCCGCCGCGGCGCACGCGCCGTCGCGTTGCCGTGGCGGTCGGGCCAGTTCCGCAGCGTGTGCATCGCCGGCATGGGAGGCTCGGCCATCGCCGCGGACCTCGTGCTGGGCGCGTGGCGCGAGGCGCTGCGCGTGCCCGCCGCCGCCCAACGCGACTACACCATCCCCGGCTGGGTCGGTCCCGAGACCCTCATGATCCTGTCGAGCTACTCGGGTGACACCGAGGAGACGCTGACGGCCGCCGCGCAGGCCACCGAGGACCTGGTGCCGTGCGTGGCCATCACCAGTGGCGGCAAGCTGGGCGGACGGTACCGCGATATGGGCGTCCCCGTCATCGACCTGCCCCCCGGCCTGCAGCCCCGCGCGGCGCTGCTGCGGCTGCTCGTGCCGCTGGTGGTCACGCTCGATCGGGTCGGGGTCATCCCCTCGGCCGACGCCGACCTGGACGACGCGCGCGCGTCGGTGGTGCGCGCCGTCGCCGAGTGGGGGCCTGACGTGCCCACCGAGCGCAACCCCGCCAAGCGCCTCGCGTTCGATCTGCTGGACACCGTGCCGGTGTTCTGGGGCGCCGAGGCCACGGCCCCCATGGCGCAGCGCTTCAAGGGGCAGGTGAACGAGAACGCGAAGGTTCCGGCGTACTGGGGCGTGGTGCCCGAGGTGAACCACAACGAGATCTGCGGGTTCGAGGGCATGGGCGCGTTCGGGTCGCTGTGCCGCCTGGTGTTCCTGCGCGACCCGCGCCAGCACCGCCAGGTGGGCCGCCGGTTCACGCTCACGCGGCGCCTCGTGGAGCCCGATGTGGGCGGCGTCATCGAGATCGAGGCCCGGGGCGAGACCCCGCTGGGGCGCCTGGTGGACCTCGTGATGCTGGCCGACTACGCGACGCTCTACCTGGCGGCGCTGCGCGGCGTCGACCCGGGGCCCGTGGAGGCCATCGGCCGCCTCAAGGAGATGCTCACCACCGAGCGGGCGTAGGGGGCACGGCCCGGGCGGAACCCGGCCGCGGGCCGTGCCGCCGACTCGTGCCCGTCACGGGACGGGCACGTGATCGGCACCGAGTCGGCACGGGGCGTGCGCGTCTTGTGACGCCCGGCGTCGCAGGATGGGGGCGTGTCCCTCGCGTCCCTCGTCACCGACCTGCTCGCGCCCGAGGCGTGCGTGTGGTGCGGGACCCCGGGGAACGTCGCGTGTGCGGCGTGCCTGGCCTCGCTCGCGTGGGTGCCGGCGTGCCGCTGCGGCCGGTGCGGGATGCCCACACCGGTACCCGCCGCGCGATGCGCCGAGTGCCCGCCCGGCGTCGCCCGCGCCGAGCAGGCGTGCGCGTACGACCGGCGGGCCGCGTCGCTGGTGGCGGCGTTCAAGGACCGCGGCCGCGCGTCCGCCGCTTCCGTCGCGGGCCGCGCCATGGCGGTGCGCTGCCGGCCGCCCCCACCCGGCGTGCCGCTGGTGCCCGTGCCCAC
>JAGQUM010000046.1:0-146 GCA_020438485.1 Thermoleophilia bacterium
CGTCACCGCCGCGGCGACGGCCGCGGCGGGGCCCAACACGGCGCCCACGCCGGCGAGCGCCCACAGCACCCGTCGGTAGTCCTCCGCGCGGGCCAGGTCGCCGGCGTCGAACGGCGGCCCGGGTGCCAGGGGCGGGGCGGTCATGG
>JAGQUM010000046.1:181-27115 GCA_020438485.1 Thermoleophilia bacterium
GGCGACGGCGCCCGCCGCGATCCACGCCCAGCGGGGCCCGCGGGCCAGGGCCCGCAGGGCGCTCACGGGGCCGGGGACCGGTCGAGCCACTTGTCGCCGCACGGCGGCGTCCATCGGGCCAGGTGGTCGAGCATGGCCGGGATGTCGCTGTGGAAGCTCACGATGCCGCGCTGCGCGGCCGGCAGGAAGCGGTCGCCCACGGCCCGGTCGAGCCACGCGGCGAGCGGCGCGTAGTAGCCCCCCACGTCGAGCACGCCACACGGCACCCGGTGGATGCCGAGCTGGGTCCACGTGGCGGCCTCGAACAACTCGTCCATGGTCCCCATGCCGCCGGGCAGCACCACCACGGCGTCGGCCGCTCCCACCATGCGGGCCTTGCGCGCGTGCATGGTCTCGACGACCTCCATGGCCGGCAGGCCGCGGTGCCCCACCTCGCGTCCCACCAGCGCGCGGGTGATCACCCCCAGCACGTCTCCCCCGGCGCCCAGCGCGGCGTCGGCCACCGCGCCCATGAGACCCACGGCACCGCCGCCGTAGACCAGGCGAATGCGACGCGCGGCCAGCGTGCGCCCCAGTTCCTCGGCGGCCGCGCGGTACGCCGGGTCGGCGCCCGGACTGGAGCCGCAGTACACCGCCACGGCACGGGGGTTTCGGCCCGCGTGCGTGATAGTCCCGTCGTCCACGGGCATATGGTACGTGTGGATACAGCACCGGCACGGAAAGCGCGTTCATGACGGCCATCGCGATCCTCAGCGACGTCCACGGCAACCTCCACGCGCTGGAGGCCGTGCTGGAGGCCGTCGCCGGACGGGGCATCGCGCGGTGGTGGTGCCTGGGTGACATGGTGGGTTACGGCGCGTTCCCGGCCGAGACGCTGGCGGCGTGCGTGGCCGGCGCGGAGCGGTGCCTGGCGGGCAACCACGACCTCGGCGCCGCCGGCAGGGTGCCGATGGCCGAGTTCAGCGACGCGGCCGCCGTTGCGCTCGCCTGGACGGCCGAGCGGCTGGACGACGACGCCATGCGCGCGCTGGCGCGCCTGCAGCCGCAGGACGTCGATTCCTCGCCGCCGCTCTACCACGCCAGCCCGCGGGACCCGGTGTGGGAGTACGTCCTCACCCCCCGCCAGGCGGAGCACGCGCTCGTCGACTCCCCGCGGCCCCTGACGCTGGTGGGCCACACGCACATGGCCGCCGCGTGGAACCTCACGGGGGCCGACGGACTGCGCCGCATCCGCGTCGACCAGGGTGCCATCGCCCTGGGACGGGGCCGGTGGCTGGTGAACCCGGGTTCCGTCGGCCAGCCCCGCGACCACGACCCGCGGGCATCATGGGCCGTGTTCGACCCCGAGAACGAAACGATCGAGGTGATCCGCACACCGTACGACGTGCACGGCGCGCAGGCGGCGATCCGCGACGCGGGGCTGCCGCGCCTGCTGGCCGATCGGCTGGGCGAGGGCAGGTGAGCGACCGGCGAGCGGTCGACCTTGACGCCGCCGGCGGCGTCGCACCCTCGGGCGCCGTGAGTGCGGCCGTGGCGGAGGCGTCCCGCCTCTGGGCGTTCGAGACCGGCGTCCACGACGCCGCGGCCCGCGCCGGCGAGGCCGTGGAGGCCGCCCGCGCGGACGTGGCGGCCCTCATCGGCGCCGAGCCCGAGGACGTCCTGTTCACGTCGAGCCCCGCGGAGAGCCGTGTGACCGCCGTCCGGGGCCTTCTGGAGGCCAGCCCCGGCCTGGGCACCCACGCGGTGGCGTCGGCGCTGGAGCACCCGGTGGTGACGTGGACCCTGCGCCGGCGTGAGACCGACGGGCACCCGTGGACGGGCTGCCCCGTGGGAGAAGACGGCCGTCTGGAGCCCGCCGCCGTGGCGGGCACGATGCGCGACGACACGGCCCTGGTGTGCGTGTACCACGGCCAGGAGGACGTGGGCGCCGTGAACGACGTCGCCGCCGTGGTGGCCGCGGTGCGCGCCCGCCGGGGGGACGCCCGGGTGCACGTGGACGCGTGCGCCACGGCCGGGCTTCTTCCCGTCGACGTCACCGCGATGGACGCCGACGCCGTGAGCCTCGGCGGCCCGGCGCTGGGCTGCCCCGGCGGCGTCGCGGCGCTGTGGGTGCGTCCGGGCGCGCGAATGGTGCCCCTCGTCGGCGGCACGCTGCAGCAGACGGGCCGGCGGGCGGGATCGCTCAACGTGCCCGTCGTGGTGGGGATGGGCGTCGCAGCCCGCGAGGCGCGCGCGGGGATGGCGGCCGACGCCGCTCGCCGCACCGCGCTTGCCGGCCGGCTGTGGGCGGGCCTCGACGCCCTGGGTGCCGTGCGCCTCAACGGCCCGCCGGTGGGCGAGCGCGTCCCCGGCAACGTCCAGGCGTCCGTGGGGGGCGTGCTGGGCGAGACGCTGGCGGTCACGCTGGCCGCCCACGGCGTGGCGGTCAGCCCCGGGTCGGCGTGCTCGGCCCTGGCGGGCAAGGCGTCGCCCGTTCTGGAGGCCATCGGCGTGGAGGCCCCGTGGAGCCTCGGGTCCGTGCTGTTCACCGTCGGCCCGCGCACCACCGCCGGCGACGTCGACGAGGCGCTGGCCCGCATCGGTGAGGTGGTGCGCGCGCTGCGCGCGCAGAGCCTGGCGGGCCCGTGACGCCGAGGGTCGTGGACGCCCTGGGCACGTTCTGCCCCGTGCCCGTGGAGATGCTGGCGCGAACGGTGGCGCGGCTCGCGCCGGGTGACCGCGTCGACCTCCTGGCCGACGACCCGCTGGTGCGCGTGGACGTGCCCGCGTGGTGCCACACGCACGGGCACGCGGTGGATGTGGCGCCCGACCCGGCGGGCGGCTGGCTGTTGGCGGTGCGGGTGGGAGCCGGCGGTTAGGCCGCCGGGCCGCACCAGGAGGCGCGGCGGGGGTGCGGGACTGCGTCCATGCCTTGTTCCTTCGTGTCGGTACGTCCCGCGAGGCCGCCGCGTCCGTGCGGTGCCGTGAACGGGCGGGGCCCGTGACGGGCCCTCACCATCTGTATCGGCACGTGCGGCCCGAAACCGCAGCGCGACGCGGTCAGATCAGCGGCGCCCCGGTCATCGCGGCCGGCGCGTCCCAGCCCATCAGGGCGCACGCCGTGGGCGCCAGGTCGCCCAGAGCCCCGTCGCGGACCGCGATGCCGGGCCGGTCGATCCACAGCGGCACGGGGTTCGTGGTGTGCGCGGTGTTGGGCGAGCCGTCCGGCTCGATCATCACCTCGCTGTTGCCGTGGTCGGCCGTCACGATCAGCAGGCCGTTGGCCTCCCGCACTGCCGCCCGGATGTCGGCCATGCAGGCGTCGACCGTCTCGATGCCCCGCACGGCGGCGGGCACCACGCCGGTGTGGCCCACCATGTCGGCGTTCGCGAAGTTCACGACGAACAACTCGAAGCCGCCCGACTCCAGGCCGGTGACGACGGCGTCGCGCACTCCCGTGGCGCTCATCTCGGGGGCTTCGTCGTAGGTCGCGACGTGCTGGGGGGACGGCACCAGCACCCGCTCCTCGCCGTCGTACGGCTCCTCCCGCCCGCCGTTGAAGAAGAACGTGACGTGCGCGTACTTCTCGGTCTCGGCCACGTGCAGCTGGCGGCGGCCGGCCGCGCTGGCGGCCTCGGCCAGGCCCTGGCGCACGTCCTCGGCCTCGAAGATCACGCGCAGCTCGGGCCAGTCGCGGTGGTACCGCGTCATGCACACGAGGTGCGGCGGCTTCCAGTCCGGGCCGCGGTCGAAGCCGTCGAAGTCCGGGTGGGCCAGCGCCCGCGTGAGCTGCCGCCCTCGATCGGGCCGGAAGTTGACGAAGATGACGGCGTCCTCGGGACGCACCCTGCCCACGGCCGGGTCGCCCACCACGGTGGCCTCGATGAACTCGTCGGTCGTGCCGCGCTCGTACGACGCGCGCACCGCGTCCGCGCCCGTCGCCGCCGCGTGCGGCGCTCGGCCGTGCACGATGGCGTCGTACGCCTGCTGGGTCCGCGGCCAGCGGTGATCGCGGTCCATGGCGTAGTAGCGGCCGCACACCGTGGCCACCCGGCCGCCGGCGCGCTCGATCTCCTCCACCGCGGCGAGCCCCGAGTCGGGGCGTGAGTCGCGGCCGTCCGTGAGGGCGTGGACGTACAGCCGCTCGACACCCGCGTCGCGGGCGATCTTCAGGAGCGCCAGGAAGTGACGCTGCGCGGCGTGGACGCCACCCTGCCCCACGAGGCCGATGAGGTGCAGCGCGTTTCCGCGGCCGATCTTCAGTGCCTGCTGCACCCGGGGGTTGGCGGCCAGCCCGCCCGAGGCGATGGCCTCGTCGATGCGCACCAGCATCTGCGGCACCCGGCGGCCGGCGCCCAGGTTGAGGTGCCCCACCTCGCTGTTGCCCATCTGCCCGTCGGGGAGGCCCACCGGGAGGCCGGACGCCAGCAGGCGGGCCTGCGACCCCTCGGCCGCCAACGCGTCGAGGTGGGGCGTGTTCGCCAGCGCCACCGCGTTGCCGGGGCCGGGCGGCGCGATGCCGAAGCCGTCGATGACGACCAGGACCAGCGGCCCGCGCACGTCGCTCACGCCGCGGCCCGCACGATCGTCGCGAACCCGGCGGCGTCCAGGCTGGCCCCGCCCACGAGCGCGCCGTCGATGTCGGGCTGACCCATCAGCTGGGCCGCGTTGTCGGCGTTGACGGACCCGCCGTACAGCACGCGAACGGCGTCGGCGTCGATGAAACCGGCGGCCGCGGCACGCACCTGCGCGCAGGTCTCCTGCGCCATCTCCGGCGTGGCCGTCTTGCCCGTGCCAATGGCCCAGATGGGCTCGTAGGCGATGGCGAGCCGGTCGGTCTCGTCGCGCGTCACCACGCCGAGGGCGGCGGCGACCTGGCCCTTCACCCAGGCCTCGGTCTCGCCCGCCTCGCGCTGCTCCAGCGACTCGCCGCAGCACAGGATGACGAACAGGCCGGCGTCGAGCGCGGCCCGCACGCGGGCCGCCACCATCTCGTCGGTCTCGCCCGCCGCGCGGCGCTCGGAGTGCCCGATGATCGTGCCGGTCGCCCCCGTGCCGAGCACCATCGCCGCCGACACCTCGCCCGTGTGGGCGCCCTTCGCCTGATCGTGGATGGTCTGGGCCATCACGGCGACCGGGTGGCCCTCGAGGGCGGCGGCGACGCCCTCGAGGTGCGTGAACGGCGGACACACCACGATCTCGACGCCGTCCTGGCCGCCGGGGAGCTCTGCCGCGAGGGCCGTCGCGAGCGCGACCCCCTCCGCCGGCGTGGTGTTCATTTTCCAGTTGCCCGCCACGAGCGGTGTGCGATCGGCCATGTCAGCCCGCCTTGGGAAGTGCGGCGACGCCCGGGAGGGTCTTGCCCTCCATCATCTCGAGGGACGCGCCACCGCCGGTGGATACGTGGGTGAACTCGTCGGTGAGGCCGAACTCGGCCACCGCCGCGCCGCTGTCGCCGCCGCCCACCACGGTGGTGGCGTCGCTGTCGGCCATCGCGTCGGCCACCGCCCGGGTGCCCTCCGCGAACGGGGGGATCTCGAACGCACCCATCGGGCCGTTCCAGAACACCGTCTTGGCCCCCATGATGACCTCGCGATACGTCGCGGACGTGCTGGGGCCGATGTCGACGCCCATCCACCCGTCCGGGATGGAGTCGGACGGCACCACCTTGACGGCGGCGTGGGCGTCGAACGCGTCGGCCACGAGGACGTCGGACGGCAACTGCAGCATGCAGTTGAGGCGCACCGCCTTCTCCATCAGGTCGCGGGCCATCTGCTGCGCGTCGGCGTCCTCGTGCAGCGACGTTCCCACCGTGTCGCCCATCGCGGCGAAGAACGTGAAGCACATCGCACCGCCCACGAGCACGCGGTCGCAACGCTCGAGCAGTTTCTCGATGAGGGGCAGCTTGTCGCTGACCTTCGAGCCGCCCAGCACCGCCACGAACGGGTGGCCGGGGTTCTCCAGCAGCCCCGACATCACCTCGACCTCGCGGGCCAGCAGCAGGCCCGACCGGGACGGCAACAGGTGCGCGACGCCCTCGGTGGACGCGTGCGCGCGGTGGGCGGCACCGAACGCGTCGTTGACGTAGTGCGTGAACCCGGCCGCGAGCCGCTTCGCGAACTCCGGGTCGTTCTTCTCCTCCTCCGCGTGGAAGCGAAGGTTCTGCAGCATCACGACCTCACCGGGCTTCAACGCCTCGGCGCGGGCCTTCACGGCGTCCCCCACGCAGTCGTCGAGCAGCTCCACCGGGCGGCCCAGCAGCTCGGACAGGCGCTTGGCAGCCGGCGCCAGCGACAACTCCGGCTTGGCCTCGCCCTTCGGACGGCCGAGGTGGCTGCACACCGCCACGCCGGCGCCCTTGTCGAGCAGCGCCTCGATGGTGGGCACACTCGCCCGGATGCGGGCGTCGTCGGTGATCTCGCCGGACTTCTTGTCGAGCGGCACGTTCAGGTCGCTGCGCACCAGCACGCGGGCGCCCTGAAGGTCGTCGGCCGACTCGATCGACTGCGGGAGGGACGCCATCGCGCTACGCCAGGACGCGCTTGGCAAGCTCGACCACGCGGTTGGAGTAGCCCCACTCGTTGTCGTACCACGTGATGATCTTCACGGTGTTGCCGCGGGCCATCGTCAGCTTCGAGTCGAAGATCGACGAGTGCGGGTCACCGACGATGTCCATGGACACGATCGGGTCCTCCGTGTACGCCAGGACGCCCTTCATGGGGCCCTCGGCGGCCTCCTTGACCGCGGCGTTCACCTCGTCGGCCGTGACCTCGTTGCCCAGCGTCGCGACCAGGTCGACCACCGAGCCGTCCGGCGTCGGAACGCGCAGCGCGATGCCGTCCAGCACGCCCTTGAGGTGCGGCAGCACCTCGCCGATGGCCCGGGCGGCGCCGGTCGACGTCGGGATGATCGACAGCGCGGCGGCGCGGGCGCGGCGCAGGTCGCTGTGCGGCAGGTCCAGGATGCGCTGGTCATTGGTGTACGCGTGGCACGTCGTCATGAAGCCCTGCTTGATACCGCCGAACTTCTCGTCCAGGACCTTGGCGACGGGCGACAGGCAGTTGGTGGTGCACGACGCGTTCGAGATGATGTGGTGCTTCTCGGGGTCGTAGTCGCCGTCGTTCACGCCGAGGCAGACCGTGAGGTCGGGCTCCGTCGCCGGGGCGGAGATGATGACCTTCTTGACGCCGTCGCGCAGGTGCTGGGCGGCCTGGTCGCGCTTGGTGAAGATGCCGGTGCTCTCGACCACGACCTCGGCGCCGGTGTCGCCCCACGGCAGCTTGGAGGGGTCACGCTCGGCGAACACCTTGATCTTCGTGCCGTCGACAGTGATGGACTCGTCGTCGTACGCGATCTCGCCGGGGTAGCGACCGAAGATCGAGTCGTACTTGAGCAGGTGCGCGAGGGTCTTGTTGTCGGTGATGTCGTTGATGCCGACGATCTCCACGCCACCCTGCTCGGCCGCCGCGCGGAAGACGTTGCGGCCGATGCGGCCGAACCCGTTGATGCCAACCTTTACGCTCATCTGACGCCCTTTGTGCCGGGGGTGTGCGGGAACAGGACCGACACTAACACCGGTCCCCGCGCGGGCACCCGGTACGAGCGTCGCGGACGTAACGTGCGGACATGCTCTCGCGCCTCCTCCACGCCGTCGCCGCCGCGGCCTGCCTGTGGGCGGCCGCAGGGTGCGCGTCCGACCCTCCCGCCGCGGTGCCCACCGATCTGCTCGCCGACCCCGGCCCCCAGCGCGCCCTGCGCGTGCGGGCCACGGTGGCGTGGGTCGTCGACGGGGACACGTTCGACGCGCGTCTGGGCGGCCGCCGCATGCGCGTGCGCCTGCTGGGCATCGACGCACCCGAGAGCGTCAAGCGCGACGCCCCCGTCGAGTGTTACGGGCCCGAGGCATCGGCGCGGCTGAAACTGCTGCTTCCCAAGGGCTCACGGGTCACCGTCGAGACCGACGTCGGGGGCGACCGCCGCGACCGCTTCGGCCGGCTGCTGGCATACGCCACGCCATGGGGATCGCGGGCGACGGCCAACGCCACGATGCTGCGGCAGGGCTTCGCGGACCTCTACGTGTTCCACGCCGTGCGGCCGTTCTACCGCGCCCAGGCGTTCCGCGCCATGCGCGACGAGGCCCGCAACGCACGCCGCGGCATGTGGGGGGCGTGCCCGCACCCGGAGCAGCGCTGACGTGGCGGCCGGGGCCACGACGACGAGGGGCCCCGCCTCGGTGCGGGGCCCCTCGAAGGTCAAGCGATTCCGTTCATCCGTCCCGCGGGACGGCTCACGATCCGTCGTGAGTGATCAGGCCTCGGCCGTAGCGGGCTTCGGCGTGAGGGCGGCGGCGAGCTTGGCCGACAGCAGGCCGAGGATGCAACCGCAGATCAGCGTGACGAACGTGTTGACGGCAACCCACGGCCACGGAGTGGACAGGAGGCCACCACCGACGCCGATGCCGGCGCTGGCGGGGTCGGCAAGCGACTCGACCGAGCTGGACGTGCCACCACCGTTCGGGACCCAGCCGTCGAGGCCGGTCGCGATCCACCACAGGAACGTTGCGGCGAAGCACGGGAACGTACCCGCCACGTAGTACCAGTCGCCGGCGATCAGGATGGCGACGAGGATGAACGCGAAGATGCCCACCCAGAGCGCGATGCCCCAGAAGTCGGGAGCGTCGGCCGTCTTGAAGGCCAGCGGCATCGTGATGAACGCTGCGCCCACGCCGAACAGGGAGGCCGTGGCGATCTTGCCGAACGCGGCGTTGTCGCCACCCGCCGCGAAGAACAGGCCCCACGCGATGAAGGCGGTGGGCAGGATCAGGTGGAAGTTGCCGGGAAGACCAAGCTGGCCGGGACCGGCGAGTTCGTCCTTGACGGTGACCCAGTGGAACGTGAAGTTCAGGGAGAACCACGTCCAGATGAAGGACAGCACCCCGATGACGAGTGCGAGGGGGAGGATCGCTTTCGCGCGAGGACCCATAGGGGCTCGACTCCTTTGGATGAGGAACGCGGCGCGCGGGCGAGATGCAAGAAGAGTACGGTTTCCCCGCGCGGCGGCCGGCCGTGACTTCACCGGCTCACAACGCGAGCATAACGATGGGCTCGGACTCGTTGCAAGTGTTGCGAAGATAGCGGCGCCCTCCAAGAGGGGATCCGCCCTCCCCGTGGGGGAGTGGTTCAGGCCACGCCCGGCAGGCGCAGACGGAACACACGGGGCCACCACTTGCCGGTGACGTAGACCGCCTGGGATGCGGGGTCCCACGCGATCCCGTTGAGCACCTCGGGCCGGCCACCCGGGGGTAGGAGTCCGCGCAGGCCCGAGCCGTCGATGCGCAGGCGGACGCGGCCCGTGGCCGGGTCGATGACGACGATGTCATCGGACTGCCACACGTTGGCCCAGATCCGGCCGCGGATGACCTCGAGCTCGTTGAGCTGCGTCACCGGGGCGCCCCCGTCCGTGACCCTCACGCGGCGCACCACGCGGAACGTGGCGGGGTCGACCACGCGCAGCGTCGCCGTGCCGTCGCTCATGACCAGCCGGCGCCCCAGGCGAGCCAGCCCCCACCCCTGCCCCGCGTACCGGAACCCACCCGCGCGGCGCAGGCCCCGCGTGTCCCACACCAGCGCGGTGCGCTCCTTCCACGTCAGCTGCACCAGGCGCCCGCGCACCAGCGCGAGCCCCTCGCCGAACATGCGCCGCGGCAAGGCCCGCCGGGCCAGCACCCGGCCGTCGGAGGGCCGCACGCGCCGCACGTCGGACGACCCGTACAGCCCCGTGGACTCGTAGAACACCCCGTCATGCCACACGAGACCCTCCGTGAACGCGGCGGGATCGTGCGGCAGCGCGCCGGTGACCACGGGGGCCACCCGCGGCGCAACGGCGGCCGCGGGCACGCCGGGCGCGGCGGTGGAGGTCGCGGCCCGGGACGATCCCCCGCATCCCGCGAGCCCGCACAGCGCCAGCCCCGCGAGTCCCGCCGCCGCGGCGCGGGTCACGACAGCAGCGACGCGATCCCCCCGCTGGACAGCCGGGCACGGCCGGCGAACCGGCCCCGCCCGCCGTCCGCCACCCGCCCGGCCATCAGCTCGACGTCGCCGCCGGTGATGAGCACCACGGACGGCGCGTCCGGCAGGGCCTGCAGGCGGCGGGACAGGTCGAAGCCCTGGGCGTCGACGGCGCGCGCGTCGGCCAGCACCACGTCCGGCCGCAGCTCGGCGCACACCGTGGCGGCCTCCTGGGGAGCCGCCACCTCGGCCAGCACCCGCCACCCGTCCGACTCCAACATCTGCCGCAGCACGCGGCGGAACGCCGCGTGCTCGTCAACGATCACGATGGAACGCCGGTCGGGCATGCGCGCATTGTGACGCACCCGTGTCCTCGCGCCTAGCCCGGGGCGGGAAAACCACCGGCCTCGCGGGCCACGTCCATCAGCACGGCCGCCAGCGCGGTGGGGTCGTGGCGCACCACGCTGGTCTCCTCCGCCAGGTCGGCGCGCCACACCCGCACGCCCAGCGCCTCCACCGCGGCGGCGTCGAGGTCCACCACCGCCTGGCCCTCGGCCTCGTAGCGCCGCACGGCGGCGGGGTCGAGCGGCCCGTCATGGACGACCGCCACGTCGAGCCCCCCGGGCACGGCGTCGAGGATCCGTCCCACGTGGCGCGAGGCGGAGAACCCGTCGGTCTCGCCCGGCTGGGTCATCACGTTGCACACGTACGCGCGGACCGCGCGCGTGCGGGCCAGCGCGTCGGCGATCGCGGGCACGGCCAGGTGCGGCAGCACACTGGTGAACAGGCTCCCGGGGCCCAGCACCACCAGGTCCGCGTCGAGGATCGACTCCACCGCCGGCGCGTGGGCCTCCGGCGCCGGGTCCAGCCAGACGCGGCGGCACGCGCCCACGCCCGCCGCGATGTTGGTCTCGCCGCAGACCTCCTCGCCGCTCTCGCGCTCGGCCCACAGGCGCACGTGCTGCAGCGTCGAGGGCAGCACGGACCCGCGGATCTTCAGCACCCGCGAGCACTCCTGAACGGCCGTGTCGAAGTCCCCCGTCACCTCCGCCAGCGCGGCCAGGAACAGGTTGCCGAACGGGTGGCCGGAGAGGTCACCGTCGGCGAACCGGTGCTGGAACAGGCGCCCCATCAACGACTCGTCATCGGCCAGTGCCACGAGGCAGTTGCGGATGTCACCCGGGGGGAGGACACCCAGCTCGCGACGCAGCCGCCCCGACGACCCCCCGTCGTCGGCCACGGTGACGATGGCCGTCAGGTCGGCGCGGTGCTGTTTGAGGCCGCGCAGCAGCGACGACAGCCCGGTGCCGCCGCCGAGCGCCGCGATGTGGGGCGCGCTCAGGGTTTTCCCCCGGCGGGTGTGTCCTCGGGCGAGCGCAGCAGCGCCCGGCCGATGTCGCGGTGCGACACGGCCACCTGGAACTCCGGCCGCGCCCGGTAGCGGCGCGCCGACCGCTCGGCCAGCGCGACGCTGCGGTGGCGCCCGCCGGTACAGCCGAAGCCCACCACAAGGTGGCTCTTGCCCTCCGCGGCGTACGCGGGCAGCAGGAAGTCCAGCATCGAGTCGAGGCGCGGGGCGAAGCCCCTCATCTCGTCCGTCGACGCCACGAACTCGGCCACCTCCGGATCGAGCCCGGTGAGCGGGGCGAAGCGGGGGTTGTAGTGGGGGTTCTCGATGAAGCGCACGTCGAACAACAGGTCCGCGTCGGTCGGCGCCCCGTACTTGAAGCCGAACGACGTGAACAGCACCTGCATGCGGGGGCGTTCCTCGCTGGCCAGCATCGCCTCGCCGACGGCGCGGCGCAGGTCCCAGATGTTGAGGCTGGTCGTGTCGATGACGACGTCCGCGCGTTCGCGGACGGCCGCCAGGCGCTGGCGTTCGCGGCGGATGCCGTCCGGCAGCGCCCCGCCCTCGTCGGCCAGGGGGTGCCGCCGGCGGGTCTCGCGGAAGCGGTTCAGCAGCACATCGTCGGAGGCCTCGAGGAACAGCACGCGCGCGGGGGTGTGGAGCGTCGCCGAGAGGGCGTCGAGCTGGGCCGTGAGGTCCTCGAAGAACTCCCCTGCCCGGATGTCGCACACGACGGCGGCCTTGCTGACCGCCTCGTCGGCGTCGACCACGGCCGCCAGGTGCGGCAGCAGGCCCGGGGGCAGGTTGTCGACCACGAACCAGCCGGCATCCTCGAACACACCCATGGCCTGGCTCTTGCCGGCGCCGCTCATGCCGGTGATGACCGTCAGCTCCACCCGTCACCCGTCCCGTCGTCGTCGTGGCGCGGGGCCGCCCCCACCACGTGGCGGGGATCCGGCGCGCGGTGCAGATGTTCCCAGAGCGCGCGGGCGACCTTGGGCGGTAGGCCCGGCACCGCCGCCATCTCCTCGGCGCTGGCCTCCATGAACCGCTGGGCGGTGCCGAAGTGCGTGAGGATGGCCTTACGGCGCGCGGGCCCCACGCCGGGCAGACGGTCGAACACGCTGCTGGTCATCCCCCGCCCGCGGCGGCCCCGGTGGTGGCGCAGCGCGAACCGGTGGGCCTCGTCGCGGATCTGCTGCAGCGTCGTGAGGGCGGGCGAGCCCTCGGGCAGCAGTACCGGCGCCGGCCGTCCCGGAAGGAAAACCTCCTCCTGTTGCTTGGCCAGTCCCACCACGGGCACTCCGGTCACGCCGGCCGCCTCCATGCCCCTGAGCGCCGCGCCCAGTTGTCCCTTGCCGCCGTCGATCACCACCAGCCCGGGCCGGGCGCCGAACGACGGGTCCCCGTCGGCCCGGGCCAGGCGCATGAACCGCCGCGTGACGGCCTCCTCCATGCGGGCGAAGTCGTTGACGCCGCCGTCGTAGCGCATGGTGAACGACCGGTAGTGCGCCTTGTGCGCCGCGCCCGCCTCGAACACCACCATGGACGCCACGGCGTTCGTCTCGCCCAGGTTGGAGATGTCGTAGCACTCCATCCGCACCGGGGGTGCGGGCAGGCCGAGGGCCTCCTGCAGATCCGCCATGGCCTCGCGGCGTCGCTCGCGGCCGCGCTCCAGACGGCGCCGCTCCGTGTCGAGCGCCAGCGACGCGTTGCGGGCCGCCATCTCGGCCAGCCGGTTGCGGTCGCCGCGACCGGGGCGGACCTCCACCCGGGCGCCGCGCCGCTCGGTGAGCAGGGCCGCCAGATCGGGCAGTGCTCCGACCTCGCGCGCCACGACGACGGCGGGCGGGATGCCCATGGCCATCGCGTAGTACTCGATGGCGAAGCCCTCCACGACGCTCGCCGTGTCGTCGTCGCCCGACACGTCAAGGAAGAACGACTGGCGGTCCTGCAGCACCCCGTCGCGCACCTGCATCACCTGCACGTTGGCGACCTCGGGGTCGACGGCCACGCCGATGACGTCGGCCGTGCCCACCGAGTCGGTGGACGCGACCTGGCGCTCCATCAGGTGCCGCACCGCACCCAGCCGGTTGCGCAGCGTCGCGGCCCTCTCGTAGTCCTGCAGTGCAGCGGCCCGCCGCATGTCGGTCTCGAGAGACCTCTCCAGGTGGACGTAGTGGCCCGACAGGAACTCGACGGTCTGTTCGATCAGCCCCCGGTATTCGGCCTTCGAGACGTAATCGACGCACGGAGCCAGGCACCGCTTGATGTGGTAGTCCAGGCACGGGATGCCGGATGGGCGACCGGGCTCGGGGCCCTCACACGGGCGGCTGGGGAAGATCTTGCCGATCAGCGACAGCGTCTCGCGCACCTTCGACGCACTGGAGAACGGCCCGAAGTAGACGCGGTCGCGGCGATGACGCTCGCGGGTGAAGTACACGCGCGGGTACGCCTCGTCCATGCTGATCCCGATGTACGGGTAGCTCTTGTCGTCACGCAGGCGCACGTTGAACGGCGGCCGGTGGCGCTTGACCAGCGTGGCCTCGAGGATGAACGCCTCGCCGTCCGTGCGCGTCACGATGGTCTCGAGCGAGACCACCCGGGAGATCATCTCCGCCGTGCGGGCGTGCGCCCCCCGCCGGGCCACCATCGGCGCGTATGGCGTGCGACCCGCCTGGAAGTAGCTGCCCACCCGCTTGCGCAGCGACTTCGCCTTGCCCACGTACAGCACCGTGTCGCCCGCGTCGCGGTAGATGTAAACGCCGGGCTCGTCCGGCAGCTCGGCCAGGCGGTCGCGGCGGATGCCGGGGCGCGGATCGGGGGTGGGCTCGCTCACGTGGACCCCACACGTTAGACCGCCCCGTTGGGGCGGGCCAGCCGCGCGGGCGGCGCGGCAGGCCCCGGTGCACCCGGCGCCGAATACGTCCCGGGCATGGGCGAGGCCGACGACACCGGGCCGGGCGCGTTCCGGCATCACCTGCTGCGCCACCCCTCGGGGCTGCTGCTGGCCGTGCAGCTCCTGGGGATCGTCGTCTACCCATTCATGGAGGGCTCGAAGGGCGGCCGCGCGGTGTTCGAGGCGTTCGGGCTGATCGTCCTGGCGCTGGCGGTGTGGCTGGTGAGCGACAGCCAGGCACCCACGTGGATCGGAGCGACGCTCGCGACCGCCGCGGCCGCGACGGGCATCTGGGACGCGGTGGCGGGCGACCGGTGGCTGGCCATCACGTCGGGCGTGTTGCACGCGGCCGTCTACTTCTTCGCCACCACCGCGCTGATCGCATACATGCTGGGCGACCGCGACATCTCGCTGGACGACCTGTTCGCGGTGGGCGCCACGTTCACGCTCCTAGCCTGGGGCTTCGCGTACGTGTTCCGCGTCGCGCAGATCCTGGAACCCCACGCGTTCACCGCGGCCGTGGATCCCGGGGACCCGCGGACGTGGACCGAGCTGCTGTTTCTCAGCGTCACCACGCTCACGAGCACGGGGTTGTCGGACGTGGTGCCGATCACGGCCCACGCCCGGTCGTTCGTGATGATCGAGCAGATCCTGGGGATGGTCTACGTCGCCATGGTGATCTCGCGCGTGGTGGGCCTGACGATGCGGCGCGCCCCCGGCGGGTGGGGGTCCGGGAATGGGGCGTAGGGACGAATTCGGGCCCCCGGTCGAGTTGGAGGTCGGCGGGCGGACGGTGCGGCTGACGAGCCCCGAACGCGTCTACTTCCCCGCCCGGGGCGAGACGAAGCTGGACCTGGCCCGCTACTACGTCGCCGTGACCGACGGCATCGTGCGGGCGCTGCGCGAGCGGCCGTGCATGCTGCACCGCTTCCCCGACGGGGCTGCCGGGAAGAAGGTGCACCAGAAGCGTCTTCCCCGCGGCGCCCCCGAATGGGTCGAGACCGTGCGCCTGCACTTCCCGCGGTTCGGCCTGTCCGCCGACGAGCTCTGCGTCACCGAGCCCGCCGCCGTCGTGTGGGCCGTGCAGATGTCCACCGTGGAGTTCCACCCGTGGAACAGCCGCCGTGCCGACCCCGAGAGACCCGACGAGTGGCGCATCGACATCGACCCCATGCCTGACGCACCGTTCGCGCGCGTGCGGCGCGTGGCCGGCGTCGTGCGGGAGGTGCTGGACGAGCTGGGCGCCGTCGGGTGGCCCAAGACCTCGGGCGGCGACGGCATCCACGTGTACGTGCGCGTCCGCCCCGACCACGCGCACCCGGACGTGCGGCGCGCTGCGCTGGCGTTCGCCCGCGAGGTGGAACGCCGCGCGCCCGACGACGTCACGACGGCGTGGTGGCGCAAGGACCGCAAGCCCTCCGCCGTGTTCATCGACTACAACCAGAACGCGCGCGACCACACCATCGCGAGTGCGTACTCGGTGCGCGGCAACGCGGAGGGAACCGTCTCCGCGCCCATCGCCTGGAACGAGGTGGAGGACGTGGAGCCGGGCGACCTCACCATCGCGACGATGCCCGCCCGGTTCGCCGCGCGGGGGGATCTGCATGCGGGCATCGACGACGCCGTGTTCGACCTGGCCCCGCTGCTGGAATGGGCCGATCGGGACGAGCGCGACGAGTGAACCCCGCCCGGCCCGGACCCCTGACGTCCGGCGCCGAGGCGGGCCTGCGGCTCACCGCCCCCGGGCCAGCGACACCAGGCCCAGCACCGCGAGCAGAAGGCTCGCGCCGGATGCCACGGTGCGGATCTGGTTGAACACCTGCCACCGGGGCGAGTAGTCGTCCCAGACCCGGCGCGCCTCCTCGAGCGTCGCCGGCACGGCCGTGGCGGCGAGGTCCTCGTTCATCGGGACGTTGACGGTCATCGTCAGGATCAGCCCGCCCACCAGATACACGAGGGCCGCCGCACCCAGCAGCAGCGCCGCCCGCCCCGAGGCCTCCCGGGCCAGGAACGCGGCGCCGCCGAGCACGAACGGCGTCAGGAAGAAGGCCGGGAAGAACACGGCGTTGCGCACCGACGCGTTCATCCCCTGCATCGCCTCGATCGCCACCCGCGGGTCGAGGTCGTCGAGGCCCCACATCGTCGAGCACACCCACGCGTAGAAGAAACCGAAGATCGCACCCGCCAGGAGTATCCCCGCGATCGCGGTGGTGAGTGCCAGGTCGCCGCGCTGCATCGTCCGCCCCCGTGTCAATAACCGTACGTGTCAGTTCGCTTCTCATTATCCGTACTCTCGGGTACGCTGTCAACGTGGCCGGACGAGATGTGACACCGAGGCGGGGACGGCTGCCGGCGGCCGAGCGCGAGCGACGCCGCCGCGACATCCTGCGCGCGGCGCGCGAGCTCTACGTCGAGCACGGCTACGGGGCGACGACGATGGCGATGATCGCCCGGCGGGCGGGCGCGTCGAAGGAGACCCTGTACGCGTGGTTCGGCGACAAGGAGGGCCTCACCCGCGAGCTCATCGAGTGGGGGGCCGACGAGTCCGCCTCCGCGGTGGCCGCCGCGCTCGACCAAGGCGACGGGGATCCTGTCGCGGCGCTGACGGCGTACGCGGACGGCCTGCTGACGCTGCTGACGGGGCCGCCGTCGGTGGCGCTGAACCGGGCGGCGATGGCGTCGCCCGCTCTGGCACGGGTGCTGCGCGAGGCGGGCCGCCAGCGGGCAGGGCGCCTGGTGTCGGGCTATCTGGGGCGGCTTCACCGAGCCGGAGTCATCGACGCCCCGGACGCGGAGGCGGCGTTCGGCCTGCTCTACGGGCTGGTGGTGCAGGACACCCAGATCGGCGTCCTTCTGGGTGCCCCGGCACCCAGCGCCCGCGACCGCGCCGCGCGCGCCCGCGCCGCCGTGGAGCGATTCATGCGGCTGGTCGCCGCCCGCCCGTCCTGATCACGGCGGCACCGGCAGCAGCACGACGCCGGTCGACCACGCGCCGCCCCCCGGCGACGCGCCCCCGGCCGTCAGCGCAACGATGCGCGCAACGTACGCCCGGGTCTCCGCGAACGGCGGGACGCCGCCGTGTCGCCTCACCGCCCCCGGCCCGGCGTTGTACGCGGCCAGGGCCAAAGGCACCGATCCGAACTCCCGCAGGTGCGCCCCCAGCAGGCGCCCGGCCGCCGCGATCGCCGGCTCGGGGTCGAACGGGTCGCCCAGTCCCACCGACGCGGCCGTGGCCGGCATGAACTGGGCGATGCCGCGGGCGCCGGCGGGGCTCACCGCACGAGGGTCGAAGCCGCTCTCGGCCCGCAGGAGCGCGGCGAGCAGGGCCGGCGGCACGCCACCCGCCCGAGCGGACGCCGCCACCGCGCGGCGGTAGGCGGCCGGTACCCACCCGGGGAGCCTCGCGTCCGGGGTCGCGGGCGGCGCGGAGCCCACGGCCCGCTCGCCCCAGCCCGCCACCTCGGGGCCGCCGCGGGCGGTGCCGCACCCCGGCACGTAGCCAAAGTGCCACGGCTCCCAGGAGTACCGCTGCACGAACCCGAACGCCGACGCGTGCCCGGCCAGCCACGCGTACGCGGACGCCGGCCCGAGGTCGAGCTCGGTGGCGTCGCGGTGGCGGCTCCTGCCCGGGGGGGCCACCCACCGCGGGTCGGGGTGGCGAGCGAAGAGCACGGCCTGTTCCGCGTCGCTGCGGAAGCCGCTGTTGACGCGGAGATCCACGCCCGCGCTCCGCGCCGCCGCGTCCATGAGGTCGTAGGCGGCGGCCACGGACGGGCACATCGGACGTCCGTCGCGGTACGCGAGAGGCCCCGAATAGCCGCCGCCGGTGGCGACGCCCGGGGCACCCGGGGCACCGGCACGCACGTCGAGACCCGCCCGTGCCGTGGCCCGGGGACGCGTGCCGAGGGGCCCCGGGACGGAGACCGACACCTGGACCGTCACCCCCACTCCACCCGGGCCCTCCCCGGGGAACGTCAGCGTCTCCAGGCGCGCGCCGTCGGCGGCGAGCACCGGCGCGAGTGCCCGCGTGAGGGCGCCCCGCGCCCGCGCGGGGCTGCCGGGGCCGCCGCCGCGGCCCACGAGCACCCGCACGGACGACACGGCCGCGACGTCGGCCACCCGCTGCGCGCGCACCGCGGCCACCTGCCCCGCCCCGACGAGCGCGACGGCACCCACCGCCGTCAGCAGCAGCACGCCCACGGCGATCGCCGGGACGAGCATCTGCCCCGCCTGGGCACGGCGCCCGCTCACGGCAGCACCACGGCCCGGGCGACGACCCGGTGGCCCGCCCCCAGCGGCCCGGGCACCGACGCCGCGCGCTCCAGGCGCAGCGGCCTCCCCGGCGGTCCCGCCGCGTCGAGCGCGGCCGCCCTGACGGCCTCCTCGGCCCGCACGCCCGCCCACGCCACGGCGACGACCTGCCAGGCCAGCGCGGCCACGAGGGCCAGCACGGGAAGGGCGACGAGCATCTCGAGCACCCCCTGCCCCGCCTGGTGGCGCCGGGGTGGGCTCATCGCGACGCCGCCGCGGCCGTGGCGCGCAGGTCGACGAACCCGCCCGCGGGCGTGACCAGGCGCCGGCGACCCTCGACCCGCGCCTCCCCGGCCGCGCCGGGCAGCACCCGAAACGCGGCTGCAGCGCGCGCGGCCGGAAGCCCGGCCCCGGGGTCGACGGCGCGCCGGTGGGCCTGGCCCCACGCCGACGCCCCGACGCCCAGCCAGGCCGCCCCCGCGACGATCAGCCACAGCACGAGCCCGCCGAAGGCCAGCAGCAACGGGAAGAGGGCCGCGGCCTCGATTGAGCTCTGGCCCCGTTGTCGTGGCGATCTCATGCCTCGACGCTACGGGCGAAGATCGCGCGAAAGCGCGACGCATCGCGCCGATCGTGTGCCGCCGATGTGCCGGGAAGCCCCCGGCGGGCGGGCGGCGCTAGAGCCGGCGGCTCTCGCGCACGATCCAGATCATGGCCACCACCAGCCCGGCGATGAGCACGATGACGCCGAACGGCCCCAGCGCGGGCGTGAGCGCGCTGCCGAACAGCAGCAGCACGATGACCGCGACGAGGCATGCGACGAAGACGTAGCGCTGCGCGGGGGGAATGGCGTACCAGGCCAGACGGTTCTGGCTGAAGTACCGGTAGACGGCCCAGCCGATGAGCAGCACGAACAGGACCCCGATGATGCGCTGAATCCAGAACGTGCTGACGCCGAAGCCGGTCTGCCAGACCAGGGCGACGGCCGCGATGCCCAGCACGATGGCCGTGTTGCGGACGGCGACGGGGTTCACTCTCCCACTCCCGGGGCGGCGGAGGACGCGGGCGCATGCCCCCGGCACGAGGTCACCGGCAGGCGGGGGTAGCGCGGGAACGCCCGGTCGGCGGCGGCCAGGCCGCACATCACGAACACGCTGCGCCGAGTGGGGACGGCGCGCCGGTGGACGCACGCCGCGCAGAGGCCCTCCGGGGGCGCCGGGGGCCGGTCAGCCCGCGGCCCGCCCGGCAAGGTCAGTCACCAACTCGGCCACGGTGCGGGCGCCCTCGTCGGCGCCGTGGCGCCCGCGCACGGACACCGCGCCGGCCTCGACCTCGCGGTCGCCCGCGATCAGCAGGTACGGCACCTTTTGCAGCTCGCCGTCGCGGATGCGCTTGCCCATCGACTCCGAGCGCGCGTCCACCGTCACCCGCAGGCCGGCGTCGCGCAGAGCGTCCGCCGTCTGGCGGGCGTAGTCGTGGTGGCGATCGGACACCGGGATGAGGCGCGCCTGCTCGGGCGCCAGCCAGAACGGGAAGTCGCCGCCGCAGTCCTCGATGAGGATGCCCAGGAAGCGCTCGATGGAGCCCGTCACGGCCCGGTGGATCATCACCGGCCGCTCCTCGGTGTCGTCGCTGGTGGTGTACGTGAGGTCGAACAGCTCGGGCATGGAGAAGTCCAGCTGGCACGTGCCCAGCTGCCACGAGCGGCCCATGGTGTCGGTGACCTGGAAGTCGATCTTCGGCCCGTAGAACGCGCCGTCGCCCTCCTTCAGCTCGTACTCACGCCCCTCCAGGGCGTCGCGCAGCGCCTGCTCGGCGCGGTCCCACATCTCGTTGCTGCCCGACGCCTTCTCGGGCCGCGTGGACAGCTTGACCCTCACGTCGTGGAAGCCGAACCGCGCGTAGAAGCGCTCGATGAGGTCGAGGATCGCCCGGACCTCATCGGTCACCTGGTCGACGCGGCAGAACACGTGGGCGTCGTCCTGCGTGAACGCCCGCACACGGAACAGGCCGTGCAGCACGCCGGACAGCTCGTGCCGGTGCACGTGGCCGAACTCGGCGAGCCGCAGCGGCAGGTCCCGGTAGCTGTGCCGGCGCGAGCGGTACACAAGGATCGCGCCCGGGCAGTTCATGGGCTTGATCGCGAAGCCCTGCTCGTCGACCTCCGTGAAGTACATGTTCTCGCGGTAATGGTCCCAGTGGCCCGAGCGCTGCCACAGGTCCTGGCTGAGCATGGTGGGCGTGCGGATCTCGTCGTAGCCCATGCGCGCCAGCTCGTCGCGGACCGCCCCCTGGATGCCGTTGACCACCACCATGCCCTTGGGCAGGAAGAACGGGAATCCGGGGCCGGCCTCGTCGAAGTGGAACAGGTCCATCTCGCGTCCCAGGCGCCGGTGGTCGCGCGCGCGGGCCTGACTGAGACGCTCCAGGTAGGCGTCAAGCTCGGCCCGGTTCGGGAACGACGTGGCGTAGACCCGGGTGAGCATCGGGTTCTTCTCGCTGCCGCGCCAGTACGCGCCCGCCACCGACATCAGCTTGACGGCGCCGATCTTGCCCGTGTCGTGCACGTGCGGGCCCCGGCACAGGTCGATGAAGTCGTTCTGGGTGTACAGCGACACCTCGGTCTCGCCCTGACGGGCGAGCTCCTTCACCTGGTCGACCTTGTAGTCCTGACCGCGCTCGGCGAAGAACCGCTCGGCGTCGGGGATGGACATGACCGAGCGTTCCATGCCGGTCTTGCCCTTGGCGATGCGCCTCATCTCGGCCTCGATGGCCGGGAAATCGTCCTCGGTGAGCGGCCGGGGCAGGTCGAAGTCGTAGTAGAAGCCGTCGTCGATGGGCGGCCCGAACGCGAACTTCGTACCCGGGAACAGGTTCTGCACGGCCTCGGCCATGACGTGCGCCGCGGTGTGGCGCATCGGATAGAGGTACTCGGGGCTCTTGGACGTGACGAGCGCCAGCCGCGCCCCGTCCGGCAGGGGCAGAGCCAGGTCGGTCATCTCGCCGTCCACCAGGGCGGCCACGGCGGCTCGGGCCAGGCCCGGACCGATGGCCTCGGCCGCGTCGCGGCCGGTGGCGTCGTCCGCCAGCTCGAGCCGGGTCCCGTCGGGAAGGGTGACGTTCTTCACACCGCCGATGCTAGCAACGAGCCCCGCCCGCCCGGCCCCTCACGCATCGTGCGGCATGTGGGGACCGCCGCGCCGGCCGATTGGTGTGAGACCACGACGTCCCAGGGGGCCGAGATCGGTGGCGGGATCTACAGGACGCGGCGACCGGCCGACGCGAGCATCCGGTCGATCTGGATGGCGACGTCGATCGCCTCCGACTTCAGCGTGCCGCCGCTGCGGTCCGCGACGTGCCACGCCTCCTTGCGCAGGTACTCCAGCCGCCGCGCGGCGTCCGGCTGGTCGGTGGCGCGCTGCGCCTCGCCCTTGATGTACGCGAGGATCTCGCGGGTCTCGCCCTCGTCCCAGACGACCGGCTTACCCGGCCACTCCTTGTTCTGGACGATGAACCACCACGCGAACGCGATGATGGGCAGCTTCAGCAGGATCACGGTGGTCATCACCCACGCGGCCTGCAGGTCGGGATGCCCGGACATGGTCGCGGCGAGGCCGGCGAGCGCCGCGCCGGCCACCGCCAGCCCCACCAGGAATGCCGTGACGACGATCATGCGGCCGCGGCGCGGCCGGTTGCGCTCGTCGAACAGCATGGTCTTGAGGCTCATCGCGCCGGTCCCCTGGTCGCGGCGGGCGTGTACCCGCCCATCTTCCCCCCGGCAGTCTGCACCGGCAACCCCCCGTCCGCCCCGCGGCCGGTCATGCCGTGCCTGATCCCGTCGCCCCACCCGCCGCCACACCCGCCCCCGGAGGAGCCCCGGCCGTGTGCCCCCGCCCCGCCCCCGCCGCCCCGCTCGCCGTCATCCTGATCGAGCCCGACCGCGAGATCCGTGAGCGCCTCGCGTTGATGATCAGCGCAGTGGGCGCCCGGGTGGCCGCCGTGGGCACGCCGCTGGCGGCCCGCGCGTCGGCCGCGCACCGCTGCCCGTCGCTGGTGGTGGCGGGGCCCGGCGTGGACGACGAGGTGTTCTCCCACCTGCTGCACGCGCGGACCCCGCGCGTGGCGGGCTGCGACGTCATGCGGCTCGTGGACGGGGAGCCGGACGGGAGCCCGCACGCCCATCCGGTCGCGGAGGCGACCACGGCGCTGGGTGCGTGGGCGTCCGCGCACGCGGCGCTGGCACCGCACGCGCGGGGCACGCGGGTACTTGCCGACGCCGTGCTGGGAGGCCCGGATCCGGTGTTCGTGCTGGAGTTCCCCCTCCCCGGCGCCACCACCCACGCCGTCGTCACCGTGGCCAACGAGCCCGCCGGGGCGCTGCTGGGGGTCCCCGCCGCGGCGATCGCGGGCCGCGCCGTGGGCCCCCTGCCGGGCGCGGCGTCTCTGCGCCCCCTGTTGGAGGCCTGCGCGCGGGCCGTGGCGCAGCAGGCGGCGCAGGAGATGGAGATGGAGGTGGACGGCGGTAGGCGCCACCTGGCGTTCCGGCTGCTGCCGCTGGCCTCGTCGGTGGCGGTCACCAGCGCCGACGTCAGCGTGCCGCGCCGCGACGGGGAACGGCGCGCCGCGCTGTCGAAGGTCGCGGACGGGGTGGCCCACGCCATGGCGTTCCCCCAGTTGTGCCGCCTGGCATGCGACATGATCGCCACGCACCTGCGGGCCGGCTTCGCGGCCGTCGGGCGCTGCAACGGCGAGCGGGTGTCGACCGTGGCCGTCAACCACGGCGCGCCCATGACCGGCCCCGGCCCCGCCGACGGCGCCGCGTCGGCGCTGTGGACCGCGGCACGCACCGGCAGCGCGGCCCGCACCGCGTTCGGCCCCGGCGGACGCGACGGGTGGCCGCGCCACGCGGCCGTGGAGGAGGTGGCGGTGCCGCTCACTGTCGACGGCGCGACGTGGGGCGCCGTGATGGCGGCCGCGTGCGACGGCGCGGGCATCGCGCCCGACGCCGAGGGGTTCATGGAGTCGATGGCGCACCTGCTGGCCGTGGCCATCGGGCACGAGGAGTTCCGCCGCGAGCTCATCACCCACGCTCGCACGGACGGCCTGACGGGCCTCCCGAACCGGCGGGCGTTCGAGGAGCGCCTCGACGAGGAGGTCACCCGGGCGCACCGCCACGGCCGCCGCCTCGCTCTGGCGATCTTCGACGTGGACCGCTTCAAGGCCGTCAACGACACCCACGGCCACACGGCGGGCGACGACGTGCTGCGCGAGGTCGCGGTGCGCCTCGCCCGCATGGCCCGGGTGGGCGACCTGGTCGCCCGCCTCGGCGGCGAGGAGTTCGCGTGGCTGATGACCGACACCGACGCGCGCGGCGCGTATGCGGCCATCGAGCGGGCCCGCCTGGCGGTCGCCGACGCGCCGTTCCCGACGGTGGGCGACGTCACGGTGTCCGTGGGAGTGG
This sequence comes from Thermoleophilia bacterium, assembly GCA_020438485.1. GTDB lineage: Bacteria > Actinomycetota > Thermoleophilia > Miltoncostaeales > Miltoncostaeaceae > JAGQUM01. The sequence continues at coordinate 24,127 of JAGQUM010000046.1, forward strand.
CCGACCTGGGCGGCGGTCCATCGCGGGACGCGCTGTACCGCAACGCCGACGCGGCCCTGTACCGGGCCAAGCACGCGGGCCGCAACCGCACCGCGGCGCACCGCGTCGCCGCGCCCTCCCCCGCGGGGCACAGGGAACGCGCCGCGCGGCGCGCGGCGCTCTGCGAGACCGTCGCCCGGGCGCTGGGCTGGGGCGAGCCACTCGCCGGTGACCTGCGCCGAGCCGTGCTGGAGGTGGAGCAGTGCGTCGACGCCCACGGAGAGCCCGCGGACGTCCACATGCTGTGGAGCGCGCTGGCCCACCAGGGCTGGGACGCCCACGCCGCCCAGCACGACGCGGCCGCCGTGTTGTCGGTGGTGCGGGTGTGGGACTCCCCCAGCGCCTTCACCGACGCCGAGCGCCGGCTGCGCCTGGCGCACGCCGGCGAGGGGTTGCAGCCGGCCGCCGTCGCGGCGCTCGCCCGCCTGCACGACGCCGGCGCTCTGGCCCCGGCGCGGCGCGAGACGGCGCCCGCGTAGGCGGGCTCAGCCGGGGGCGTCCCCGTAGACCCCGACCGCGAACCCGATCGGCACCAGCATGAACACCACCACGGCCGTGATAGGCGGGGCCGCGGCCATCTTCAGCGCGCGCACCCGCCACGCCTCCGCGCGGGGCGCCGCGATGCCCCAGAGCGGCGCCGACAGCGCACAGCCGGCCAGGAACGGCCAGGGCCCGTCCACGTCCCACCCGCGGCCGCCCATGTGGATGAGGACGGCGTGCGTGACGAGGGCGGCGGCCACCACGCACGCGCCATAGCCGCCGCGCGCCCACGCCGCCGCGAGGCGGGGCGGCACACGCGTCCGGGAGGCGTCGATGTCCATGCCTGGGGAACCCGCCCCGCCCCCGCGCGTTTCCGGGTCCCTGCCGGCGCGCGCGTGGCAGAGTGACGGCGATGGCGAGCACACCGGCACGGCTGACCCGCTACGCATGGTTGTCCGTCGCGGCCGCGGTCGTCACGATCGTGCTCAAGCTGGGCGCCTACCAGCTCACCGGCTCCGTCGGGCTGCTGTCGGACGCCGCCGAGTCGGTCGTCAACCTGGTGGCGGCGTTCGTCGCCCTGGCCGCGCTGCACGTGGCGGCGAAGCCCGCCGACGACGAGCACCAGTTCGGCCACGCGAAGGCCGAGTACTTCTCGGCCGCCGTCGAGGGCGTGATGATCTTCATCGCGGCCGTCTTCATCCTGTGGTCGGCCGTCAACCGCCTGCTCGACCCCGCCGAGCTGGAGAACGTGGGGGTGGGCCTCGCCATCTCCATCGGGGCGTCGGCCGTCAACGGCGCGGTCGCCCTGGTGCTCCTGCGCGGGGCGCGGCGGCATTCGTCCATCACGCTGGAGGCGGACGGCCGCCACCTGATGACCGACGTCGTGACTTCGGTGGGCGTCGTGGCCGGCATCGTGCTGGTGGTGCTGACCGGCTGGCTGCGCCTCGACCCCCTCATCGCCATCGCGGTGGGGTGCAACATCATCTGGACGGGCTGGGGGCTGGTGCGGAGGTCCATCGACGCGCTGCTCGACCGTGCACTGCCGCCCGAGGAGCTGGAGGCCGTGCAGGGCGTGCTGGACGAGTTCGCCGCCGGCGGCGTGGAGTTCCACCACGTGCGCACCCGCATGGCCGGCCGCCAGCGATTCATCAGCATGGCGGTGCGCGTGCCGGGCGACTGGACCGTCAGCCGCGGACACGACGTCTGCGAGGCCGTCGAGCTGCGCCTGAAGGCGCTGTCCGACCACACCGGCGTCGACACTCACCTGGAACCCATCGGCGTGGTGCACACGGTCCCGGGACGCCCGCCCGACGATCCCGCCTAGCGGTCCGGGCAGGTCGCCCCGCGGTCGTCGACGTACCGCTGCCAGCGGGGCGCGACGGCGGCGAACCCCTGTTCGGGGTACGTCCGGCCGAGCGCCCTCAGCAGGTACACGTGATAGCAGTGGTAGTTGAGGTCCGCCAGATACGTGCCGAACGGGCGCCCCGGGGTGAGCAGCCCGTACAGGCTCCACGCGCCCGTGTCGTGGGCCGGCAGGTACGCGCCCAGCGTGGCCACTGCGTCCGACGCCATCCCGCGGGCCATGTCCGCCGAATCGGCCACCCCCGGCGGCGGCACGAACGGCACCGTCGCCGCGGTGGACGTCCCCGTGCCGGTCGCCGCCGGCCTCCACGTCTCCGGCGGCTGCTCCAGGCGCACACCGGCCGACGTGACGCTGAGGATCGTCACCATGAAGCCGTTGAGCGCCGCGCCCCGCCAGGGCGACGCCCCCGGGTACGCGCGCTCCACGAACCACGGCCCCGGCGCCCTGCCCGGCAGCGACACCGTGGACGTCGCCCCGCCCTCGTCGACGCCGTCGCGTAGCGCCACGAGGGCGCGCCGGGCCCCCTCGGCGTACCGCACGTCGCCGGTGTCGTGGTACGCGTTGGCCAGCAGTTCCGCCATGCGTCCCTGGGCCATGCCGGACGCGCCCGGCGTCACGGCCTCGGGGTCGTCCGGCACGTCGTAGTACTCCCACGCCGCACCGCCGCCCGGCCGCGCCACGCCCATCGGCAGCAACACGTCGGCCAGCCGGGCCCTGGAGAGCCCGTCGTTCAGGCCGCGCCAGCGGCCCGCGGTCGCGACCGGGTTGACCATGAAGCCGTGCCCGTCGCGGTACGTGAGGATGACGCCGTCCGGGTCGCGCAGGATGACGCGCTGGCGCGGCGCGCCGCGGGACGCGAACCACCACGCGTTGGCCCGCAGAGCCCGCTCCACGGTGGCCCGGCGAGCGGCGTCGGGCGAGCCCCCGTACGCGTCGTCCAGCCGCCGCAGCCACGCCAGGTCGGCGGCGACCCGGCCGTCCGCCGCGGCGGCCCTGGCGGCAAGCGCCGACCGGGCCGCGGCGGCCTCCGGCCACTCGCCGGCGGGGATGCGGGCGGTCGGCGGCGGCGTGTAGGGCGTGAGGCTCGCCGGCGCAGCGGGCGGCGGG
>JAGQUM010000003.1 GCA_020438485.1 Thermoleophilia bacterium
ACCTGCTGCTTACAAGGCAGCTGCTCTACCAGCTGAGCTACACCGGCCCGGCCCGGGGATCGTAGCTCCCGGATGCGGGCGCCGAGTGTCCCCGGCAGCGGGCGGCGGGGCCGCGCGGCCCGCGCGGTCCGCTACATTTCCCCGCATGGTCGATACCCGATTCCCCAACCGCTGGTTCGCTTCCAACCCGCAGGCGATCCCGAACCACGGCAAGCAGCTTCACCCGTGGAGCGACGATCTGCCGAAGGACTGGCGCTCCGCGCTACAGGAGCACGAGCACAAGCCCGAGCCCGTCGCCGACGCGGCGGACGATCAGGAGCTCGACGGCTAGCACCCGCGGGGCGCGCGGCTAGCATCGGCGCGCCGACGACGCGATGCTCCCCCGGGGGATGAGCGCCCCCACGCGGCGGTACGTCATCAGCCGGTTCAGGGCCGCCTCGGCGCGGGCGCGGTCGAGCGTCCCGTCTCCCAGGGCCCGCCGCAGCGCGGCCTGCGCCGCGCGGGCGCGGGCGGGCGAGACGAACGGCATGAGGTCCACCCCCGCGTCCGCCGCCGCGACGGCCACGCGGCCGTCGTCGCCGAAGGGCGCCAGGGCGGGGGTGTCGAGAGCGTCCGACACCACGATGCCGCCGAAGCCCAGCCGGTCGCGCAGCTCGCCCCGCACCACCCGGGTGGCAAGTGCCGCGGGCAGCGGCGACAGGGAGGGGTAGACGGCGGTCCCCACCATCACCATCGGAACGCCGCGGGCGATGTGCGCCCGGTACGGGGCCTCGTCCTGCGCCCGCAGCTCGGCCGGCGCCAGGCCGATGCGCACCGGCGCGGCGTCCGTCGTCTCCCGGGCCCCGCCGAGGCCCGGGAAGTGCTTGGGTGCGGCCGCCACACCGTACTCCGAGAGCCCCCGGGCGAACGCGACGGACCGAGCGGCGACATCGCGGGGCCGGCGACCGAAGCTGCGGCCCTGCCTGGCGATCACCGATCCCGGGCGGGCCAGGTCGAGTACCGGGGCGAGGTCGACGTTCACCCGCGCCCGGCACAGGGCGGCGCCCGCCTCGCGCCCCGCGCGCAGGCTCGCAGACGGCGGCAGCGCGGCAAGGTCGGCGGCCCCTCGGTACGGGGGCGCGGCCAGCCGCCGCACCGGCCCCCCCTCGTGGTCGCTCATGACGAGTAGCGGGGGGTCGAGGGGCGGCCGGGGGGCCGACTGCAGCCGTCCCACCAGGCGCCCGACGCGAGCGGGATCGGTGCCGTTGCCCGCGAACAGCAGTACGGCACCCACGTCGCCTCGGCGAATGCCCGCCAGCAGCCACGCCGGCGGCGAGGCGCCCGGGAACGACCAGACGATGCGCTGCCCGGCCAGGCGATGCGCGGGCACGGTCGCGGAGACCGCGGACCCCGCCAGGCCGAGCGCCGCGGCCAGCACCGCACCGCCGATGAGGTGACGACGTGCCACGCGCGCACGCTACACCCCTCCCGTCGCCCGCCGGGCGGTTCGGAGGCCGCCGCGCCCCCGGGTAGAATCGGTCTCCGCGACGTCAGGCCCCCCTCCCGCGTGGATTCCCCCTTCACATCGCAGAGCCCAGGCCGGGATGCTCCGGACCCCCATCCCGCGCACGACGTGGGCGACGAGATGGCGGCCCGTCAGCTCTCGAGCGCCACCTTCCGGGGCGTCGCCGCCCGCGCCGAGCAGCACCTCGAGCGGCTGCTCGCCGCCCTGCCGTGGGGCGTCGCCGTCGTCAGCGGCGGCCACGTCCTCGTCAGCAACCCGGTGGCCGACGCCCGGCTTCCGGGCCCGCGGGGCGGCACGTTCACGCTGGCCGACGCGGCCCGCATGGCCGCGGAAGCCCCCGTGATCGTGCCCGACGCCGAGGGGCGCGCCGTGCGGGTGACGACCCGGCCGATCGTGTGGGACCACAGCGACTGCGTGCTGGTCATCACCGAGCCCCACCACGCCACCCCGGCGGATGCCCGCCCGGTCGCCGGCGCGCCCGGCCCTCCCGCGCCGGCGGCGCTTCCCGTGCCACAGGACCCCGCGGAAGTGAGGGCCTCCGTCCCGCCGCCCCCGGACGTGCCCGACCCCCCCGCGCCCCCCGCCGGCGAGACATGGACCCCGGTCGTGGACGTGGCGGGAGGCAGGGTTGCGGGCTTCACGGCCGACCCGGGCCCCGACGCCGACGAGCCGGCGCTGCAGCGCTGCCTGGTGCGGGCCATCGGCGCGCTGTCCGAATGGGGACGCGGGCGCAGCGCGCTCGAGACTCCGCTGACCGTCGTGCGCGTGCCGGCGGCGGCCACCCTCGACGCCGGCCTGGTGGCGTTCGTCGAGGCGGTGACGCGCCGGGCCCCCGCCCACGTCCAGCGGCTGTGGCTGCGCGTGCACCGCTCGGCCCTGGAGGGTGCCTCCGCGTCCCAGTGCCTGGTCGCGCTGCGGCGCCTGGGGCCGCGCGTGATGGTGGAGGACGTGGACCGCGACGACCCCGTGTCGGGCATCGCGCCGTTACCGGTGGACGGGGTGACGATCTCGCCCGCCACCGTGGCGTCGGGCGACTGGGCGCTCATCCATAGCGCGCTGTCCATCGCCCGTCATCACGGCCTGGCGACGCTCGCCACCGGCGTCGGCGACCCGCAGGCGCACGAGCGGCTCCGGGCCGTCGGGTGCCGTTGGGCGGAGGGACCCACCTATCCCCCGCCGGTCTCGCGGTCCGGGGCGCTCGCACTGTATGGCAGCCCGGTGCGGCCCCGGCCCGGCGCCTAGGGGCGCCGGGCCGGGGGAGGAACCCTCGTTACGCGGAGCGCTTCTGCAGCTCGGCGCGGATGTCCTTGAGGATGTCCTCCGCGCTCTCGCCGGCCTCGGGCTGCCAGCGGGCCATCATGCGCGTGAACGGCTTCACGATGAAGAAGTAGATCACGAACGCGAAGATCAGGAACGCGATGACGTCGGTGATGAACGCGCCGTACCGAAACACGGCGTTGTTGATCGTGAACGTCAGGTCGGAGAAGTCAGGCTTGCCGCCGATCGCTGCGAGCAGCGGGGAGATGAGGTTCTTCGTGAGCGACGTCACCAGCGTGGCGATCGCCGTGGCCATGAGCACGGCGACGGCCAGTTCGATCAGGTTGCCCCGGGTGATGAAGTCGCGGAAGTCTTTGATCATGCGAGCCCCTCGTGAATCGGTATGTCGGGAAGAAAGAGCGCCGACGATCGCGTGCAAGGGTTCGCGTCGGGCGTTCCCCAGCCATCAGACGGCCGGGACCCCCGTGAGGTTACGCCGCCGCGCGTCGACAGGGCATGTCGTCCATGCAACCGATGGGCACCGGGCGCGAAGGCCGACACAGAACCCATACGGCGCGGAGGCACGAAGTCCTCGGTCGCCGACGCGGATGTGCGCCCTCCGGTGGGCTCCCGGCACCACCCGCACCCCGCGCGGCGGCCGCATCGGGACGGCCGGATTCGAACCGGCGACCCCCGGCACCCAAAGCCGGTGCGCTACCAGGCTGCGCCACGTCCCGCCGACGACACGGTAGCAGGGGCTACGAGGCGGGCTGCTCGGTCACCACGCGGTCACGCCCCGCCTCCTTCGCTCGATACAGCGCATCGTCGGCCCGGCCCATCAGGCTCTTGGAGGTGTCCCCCGGGCGCAGTGACGCAACACCCGCCGAGACGGTGATCACCCCGACGCCCTCGACGGGCTCGGCGGCGACCGCCTGGCGCGCACGTTCCAGGACCCCGAGCGCCGCGTCACGGTCGACCCGGGGCAGGACCCACGCGAACTCCTCCCCGCCGATGCGTGCAAGAACCTCGCCGCGGCGAACGGTCGTCCGCAGCCGGGCGCCGATGTGGCAGAGCGCGTCGTCGCCCCTCTGGTGACCGAAGCGGTCGTTGACCTGTTTGAAGTGGTCCAGGTCGATCATCGCCAGCGTGAGCTCGTCGCCGAAGCGATGAGCCCGCTCGATCTCGGCCTCGAGGTGCTCGAAGAACGCCCGGCGGTTGGGCAGGCCGGTGAGCGGGTCCGAATGCGCGATCCGGGCCAGCTCACCCAGCGTACGCGCGTTCACGCACGCCGTGGCCACGAGGTCGGCGAGCGTGCGCAGCACGTCGCGCGCCTCCGGGGTGATCCCGTCGCCCACCGTCGCGCGCAGCACGCCCCAGGGTGCCCCCTCGACGTTCACGGGGACCTCGACGGGCTCTCCCGGCGAGACGGCGGAGCCGACATCCGCCGCGCTGCCTCCGACGAAGTCCTCGCCGTCGTCCTCGTAACGCGACACCCACGCCTGGTCCGCCCCCAGCAGCTCGACGACCTGGCGCGACACCGCCTCGCAGACCCGCGTGAAATCGTCGCCGCCGGCGACCATCTCTGCGATGCCACGGATGGCCGCCTCACGCCGCACCCCGCGGGTGTTGAGTTCCAGCAGCCGCTCCAGTTCCAGCTCGACCCGCTTGCGCGCGGTGACGTTCTGCGCCAGCGTCACCACTCCGCGCACGCCACCGACGCCATCGAACTCCGGCAGGAAGCGGGTGCGCACCCACATCTCGTGCCCCGTGACCGAGTGGTAAAGGAACTCCGCCTCGCCGGGGCGCCCCGTGCGCACAACGTCTTGGACGCACTCCTCGTAGCGGGCATCGCGAGCCGGAAGCGCCTCCAGGGGAACGCCGACGACCGACTCGCGCGGAACCCCGCTGTTGCGCTCCGCCGCGCGGTTCATGTACGAGATCCGCCCGTCCCTGCCGAAGCGCACGATCGCGTCCGGGGAGTCCTCGACCAGGGCGGTGAAGTCACCGATCGCCTGGTGGTTCGATGCCTCCGTCGGCAGCGGCACGAGCGTCACCACGACAGCCGCCGGTCCCCCGTCGCCGGGGGCGATCGGGGCGGCGGTGACGTGAACGCCCACCGGTGTGGCCTGACCCGCGCGGATGCGCGCGTGGAGCGTGACGCACCGGCCGGCCGCGGCGGAGCCGATCGCCCGCTCCCAGCGTTCGATGTCGTCAGGCCACCAGAACGCGAAGGGGGCTGCGGAGCCCTCCAGGTCGGCCGACGACAGGCCGGTCAGCTCCTCGAAGGCCCGGTTGGCACGTGCGAAGCGGCCGGCGGCGTCGAGCAACGCCACCCCCGCCCCGACGGCGCCGAACAGCGCGTCGTCCCACGGCCGGCCGGCCGGAACGTGCGTCGCGGAAGGGAGTCGCTGCGGTTCCATGGGCGTTCCGCCATTGTAGCGCCGAAAACACGAATCCCCTCAGGGCTCACGCGGACGCGATGTCACCCACTTCCTCGCCCCGCCATTCCCCGTCCCGCCGCACCATCCGCGCCGTCACCCACGCCTCCCCGCGGGGGCCCTCCACCCGGGCGGGAACACTCCAGTGCTCCTCGCCGCGCCGAGGAGGCTCACCCTCCGCATGGGCCTCCACGGGGGTTCCCAGCCGGTCCGTCAGCAGGGGATCGCGTGCGACGAACGCCTCGACCGCGCGACGGGCCCGCCCGGCCGCACGGCGCCGCTCGGTGAGCAGAACCACTGCGGCGAACGCCAGAAAGACGTAGGCCATGCCGCCGGCCACCCGCACGGTGACGTCATCCGACACCCCCGCCCGGCGCAGCACGAACGCGGCGATGAAGAACAGGCCGAACGCCACGGCCCCCGCGGCCGGAATCAGCAGGCCGGCGGGGCGATACCACCAGGCGGTCAGGCGTTCCACAGCTCGGCCAGGCGTCCCATGGTCGCGCGGTAACGGCGCAGGGACTCGTCGCGTCCCAGCAGCGCCAGGCTCTCGTAGATGCCGGTGGACACCGTGGAACCGGTGATGGCGATGCGTTGCGGCTCGAGGAAGTCGCGGGCGTTCGAGCCCATGATGTGCAGCTGGTCCAGCAGCACATCCTTGATGGCATCCTGGGTCCAATCGGGCAGCGCGTCCAAGCGCCCGAGGCCGCCCCCGACCACCTGGATGGCGTGCTTGACGTCGCCCTCCAGCACCGCCCAGGCGTCGGGCTGCATCTCGAGGTCGCGGAACAACCATCCGGCCAGCGTCTCGTACTCGTTGAGCCGCGTCATCTTGCGCTTCACCGACGGCACCGTGCGACGCACCAGGTCCTCGGTGCCGTCACCGTGGCGGGTGAAGAAGCCGTCGTGGCGCAGCCACTCGACCAGTGCGTCGCCGAACTCCTGGTCGGACAGCGTGCGCAGGTACCGGCCGTTGATGTGGTCGAGCTTCTTGAGGTCGAACACGGCGGGGCTCCTGCTGATGCGGGCCACGGTGAACCTCTCGACGAGCTCGTCGACGGTGAACCGGGTGGTCTTGTCGTCGTAGCTCCAGCCGAGCAGCGCGAGGGCGTTGATGACCGCGTCGCGCACGTAGCCCTGGTCACGCAGCTCCTCGACGGACGCCGCGCCGTGGCGCTTGGAAAGGCGCTTCTTGTCGGGCCCGAGGATCATCGGCACGTGCGCGTACTCGGGCGGCGTGCCCCCGAGCGCCCGGATGACCATCATCTGCTTCGGGGTGTTGGACAGGTGGTCCTCTCCCCGGATGGCGTGCGTGATGCCCATGGCGTGGTCGTCCACCGCCGCCGCCAGGTTGTACGTGGGCGTGCCGTCCGAGCGGGCCACGACGAAGTCCTCGATGGCGGCGTGCTCGAACGCCACCTCGCCGCGCACGAAGTCGTCGATGACGGTGCGCCCGCCCACGTCGACCCCGAAGCGCCACACGGGCACGCGGCCCTCATCACGGAAGCGGGCGAGGTCGGCGTCGGTCCAGTCGCGCCGGCCGCGCACCACCGGCGCGCGTTTGTCCTCGCGAGCCGCCTGGCGCTGGGCGTCCATGTCGGCGTCGGTCTCCCACGACGCGTACACGGCGCCGGAGGCCTTGAGGCGCTCGACCGCGTCGGCGTAGACCTCGTCGCGCTCGCTCTGACGGTACGGGCCCTCGTCCCAGTCAAGGCCCAGCCACTCCATGGCGCGGTAGATCTGCGCCTCGCTCTCGGCGGTGGACCGTTCGCGGTCGGTGTCCTCCAGCCGCAGCACGAACGTGCCGCCAGTGTTGCGGGCCACGAGCCAGTTGAACAGCGCCGTGCGGGCACCGCCGATGTGAAGGAGGCCGGTGGGGCTGGGGGCGAACCGCACCCGTGCGGGCTCGGTGATGGTGCGTCGGACAGGTGGTGGCATGGCGGCGAAGGATACCGGGCGGGCCGCGCGCGGCCCTCCCCGCGCACGGAGGACGTCCGACCCGCGCCCGCGGGGCGGCGCCGCGCGCCGCCCGGGTGTCAACATGGGCGTCATGGTCCGCCGCCCCATCGCGCTGCTCGCCGTCGCCGGCATGCTGGCCGCCGTGTTCGCGCTCACGGCGCTCACGGGCGGCCGTTTCACGTCGTACTCCGGCGGCGACGGATCACTGACGGTGAGCCCGGGCCGGTGGTGGACGCTGTGGGCCGTCCCGCCGCTGGAGGTCATCGCGATCCTCGCGGGCGTCGGGTACCTGGCATTGGGCGCCCGGCGGCGCGGCGCGTTGACGCAGGGCCTCGCATGGACCCTGGCATCGGGCGCCGCCCTCCTGCTGATCAGCGTGTGCTCGCCCCTCGCCGGCCTGTCGCAGGGCGGCATCCTCGCCGCGCACATGCTGCAGCACACCCTCATCGGCGCGTTCGCGCCCGCCGCGATTCTCATGGCCCTGCCCCGCCGCATCCGCGGCGAGGGCCCCCCGCCCCACCCGGTGCTGCGTGCCCTGGGCCACCCCGTCGCGGCATTCCTGCTGTGGGCCGGGCTCACCGTGGTGTGGCTGCTTCCGGCCATCCACCACCCCGTGCTCGAGCACGAGACCCTGTGGGTGGCGCAGCAGTTCGCGTTCTTCGCCACCGGGTGCCTGCTGTGGATGCCGGTGCTGGAGCGCGGCGTCGACGTGCCCGCATGGTTCGGCACGGGAGCCAAGGTCTTCTACATGGTGGGCGTCTGGTTCGTGGGCGTCATCATCGCCAACGTCTACTGGTTCTCCGGCACCGCGTTCTACGCCTCGCACGCCAACGCGGCGCGTGTCTGGGGCCTCGACCCCCTGGCGGACCAGGCCAACGCGGGCACGGTGATGGTGACCATGCACTGCTTCCTGACGCTCACCGCCGTGACGTGGCTGTTCTTCCGCCAGGCGCACGAGAGCGGCCTGGCCCAGCGCCTGCGCGACGCCGGGGTGGACGACACGCAGGTGGATGACGCCCTGCGCCGCGGCGAGCTGGACGACCTGGCCCGTCGCCGGGGCGTCCCGGTGACGGTCCGCGCGGGCATCGACTGACCGGTCGCCGGGGAGTTGGCGTTCTGGGGACGGTGGCCCATCATCTGTCCATGAGGCCCGGCCCCCCGACGCGCGGATGGATCGTGGTCGCCGCGCTAGCGATCGCGATCGGCCTGGGGAACGTGGTCTCGCCGGGCGGTGCGTGGTGGGACACGGCCCTCTACAACGTCCCCGTCACCGCGGGGATGGCCCTTGCCGCGGCGGGCGCCCGGGCCAACTGGCACCGGCGGCGGGCCCCGTGGGTGCTGGCGGCGTTCGCCGTCTGCCTGTTCGGCGCGGGCGAGTTCGTCTGGTGGGGATACGCCGCCGCCGGCCGAGACCCGTTCCCGTCCTGGGCGGACGCCTGTTTCCTGTCGGGGTACGTCGTGCTGGGCCTCGCCGCGCTCTCGATGCTGCCGGGAAGCGTGGAGCGCGACGGCAGCGCGTGGATCGACGCCGGGGTCCTGGCGCTCATCGCCGGGCTCGGGACGTGGGCGGCGATCCTGCAGCCCGCCTCGGAGTCGGACGCGTCGTTGGTCGAGCACGCGTTCACGGTGGCCTATCCGCTCGGCGACGTCCTGATCCTCGCCCTCCTCCTGCGGATGGTGCTCCGGGGCGGGGCCCGGAAACCGGCCGCCGTCGTGTTCGCCGTGGGAGTGCTGGCCCTGCTGGTGGCCGACACGACGTTCAGCTGGCTGGACGTGAGGGGCCTCGCAACCGACGGGTCGCTCACCGACGTCATGTGGATCGTGGCGTACGTCACGGTGGGGTTGTCGGGGCTGCTGCCGGGGGCGGGCGACTCACCGCCCCCGGAGCCGGACGGCTACGGCCTCGCGCGGGGACGTCTGGCGTTGGTCCTCGGCGCCGTGCTCGTCCCGTTCACCGTGCTCGTCACGGTGCTCGCCCGCGCCGACCACCTCGGGGCCAACACCCTCACCGCGTCGGTGGTGGTGGCCGCATGCGTCGTCGCCCTCGTCGCGGTCCGCCTGTGGGGGCTGCTCGGTCACGCGCGGCGGGTCGCGCTCCGCCAGGGCGAGCAGCGCCTGGCGGCCCTCGTCCACCACTCGGCGGACGCCATCATGTTGGTGACGCCGGGAGGCGTCGTCTCGTTCGCCAGCCCGGCGGCCGGGGCCCTGTGGGGAGTCGCCGCCGACCGGGTGACGGGGATGCCCCTGCGCGACCTGGTCGCCCCGGGGGCGCGCGCCGACGTCGACGCGGCACTCGACGCGTCGGCCGGCAGGGTGCGCGACGACCCGGTGTCCATCCGGACGTGGGTCACGCGACGCGCCGGCGCCCGTCGTGACGTCGAGGGCACGCTGCTGAACCTGACGGACGATCCGGCCGTCGAGGCGCACGTGCTCACGCTGCGGGACGTGACCGAGCGGCGAGCCCTGGAGACACGGCTCGAGCACCGCGCCTACCACGACGACCTCACCGGGCTCGCCAACCGCGCCCTGTTCCTGGAGCGGGTGGGGAGCTCCATCGCCCCGGACGGGGCGGCGCGCCGGGTGGCCGTGGTCTTCATCGACCTCGACGACTTCAAGGCGGTCAACGACGGGATGGGGCACGCGGCGGGCGACCGGCTGCTGGTGGAGGTGGCCCGGCGGCTCAGCGCCGGCGCGCGGGATGAGGACACGGTGGCCCGCCTTGGCGGCGACGAGTTCGCGCTGCTGCTGGACGGCGTGGACGACGAGGGCGGCGCGCGACGGCTCACCGAGGATCTGCTGGCCGGCGTTCGCCGCCCGGCCTACGTCATGGGCGTGGCCCTCGACGTGCCGGCCAGCGCCGGCGTCGCGCTGGCGACCTCCGGGACCAGCGTCGACGACCTGCTGCGCGACGCCGACATCGCCATGTACGAGGCCAAGAGCGCCGGAAAGAACCGCGTCGCCGTGTTCGACGACCGGCTCCTGGGCGCGGCGTCCCGCCGCCTCGAGCTCAAGGTGGCGCTGCCGGAGGCGCTGGCGCGAGAGCAGTTCACCCTGGCGTACCAGCCGATCCGGGACGCCGCCGGCGGACGTGTTCACGGGGTGGAGGCACTGATCCGCTGGAGTCATCCGCGGATGGGACAGGTCAGTCCCGCCGAGATCATCCCCAACGCGGAGGAAAGCGGCCTGATCGTCGACATCGGCCGCTGGGTGCTGGACAGGGCCTGCCGCCAGGCCGCGGAGTGGAACGCTGTGGCGAGTCCGCTGACGATGAACGTCAACGTGTCCGGGCTGCAGCTGCGCGATGCGGGCTTCGTCGGCGACGTCATCGGCGCACTGGAAGCGAGCGGGCTAGCCCCTCCCCTGCTGTCGCTGGAGATCACCGAGTCCGTCATGGTGGAGTCGCTCTCCCTGGTGGGGGTGATCCAGCGGCTGCGCGACCTCGGCGTGGGGATCGCGATCGACGACTTCGGCACCGGGTACAGCGCACTCGCATACCTGCACCGGTTGCCGGTGTCGTGCGTGAAGCTCGACCGCGCGTTCGTGAGCTCCGACGACGATGCCCTCTTGCGCGGCGTGCTCGCCCTGGCCCGGGACCTGGGCTTGGCGACGGTGGTCGAAGGCGTCGAGACCGCCGAGCAACTGGAGGCCGTCGCCCGCGCGCACGGGGCCCTCGTCCAGGGGTACTACATCCAGCGCCCGGGCAGCGCCGAAGAGATCGGGCCCGTGCTCCTCGGGTCGGCCGGCCGGCCGGCCGCCTGACGCCCCGACGGCGCCCGTCGTAGACTCACGCGCATGAGGTTCGGCGCACACGTGTCGTCGTCGGGCGGCATCTCCAACGCCATCGGGCGGGGCCGCGACATCGGCTGCGACGCGCTGCAGGTGTTCACGCACAACCCCCGCACGTGGACGCCCATCAACCACAAGGACGGCGAGGTCGCGGGGTTCCGCACCCAGGCGGCCGAGGCCGGTATGGAGCCGCTGGTCAGCCACGGGCTGTACCTGATCAACCTGGGCGCGCCCGACGCAGAGGTGCCCACCGGCCCGCCCGGCAAGCCGGCGAACAAGACCCGCAACATCCACCGCTTCTCCGTCGAGAGCCTGGTGCAGCACCTCGAGATCGGCGGGCGGCTTGGCCTGGCGGGAGTGGTCCTGCACGTGGGGTCGTCCAAGGGCTCGACGTACGACGATGCGGTCGCCCGCATCGCGGCGGGCATCCGGGAGGCGCTCGACCGGGTTCCCGGCACCTGCCAGGTATATCTGGAGAACACCGCCGGAGCCGGCGACACCATCGGACGCACGTTCGCGCAGCTCGCCGACGTGGCGGACCGCGTCGACCACGACGCGCGGGTGGGGTTCTGCCTGGATACCCAGCACCTGTTCGCCAGCGGCTACCCCGTGCACGAGCCGGGGGGCATCGACCGGGTGCTGGACGAGTTCGACCGGGTCGTGGGCATGCACCGGCTGCGCTGCCTGCACCTCAACGACTCGGCAACGCCGTTTGGCGCCAACCGCGACCGGCACGCCAACATCGGCGAGGGGCTCATCGGTGAAGACGGCATGCGCCGCATCCTCGGCAACCCCGACCTGCAGGGCCTGCCCGTCATCCTCGAGGTGCCGGGCTCCGGCGACGGCCCCGACGCCGAGAACATGGAGCGCACCCGCCGTCTGCACCGGGAGGGCCTGGAGATGAGGAGCGGGACGTGAGCGACCTCCACCCGCACCAGCCCACGGGGCCATTCCTGGACGGGCGACAGGTGGACGGCACGGGGTCGGTGGGGGTACGCGACCCGTTCGACGGCGCGCTCGTGACCACGGTCGAGACGGGGGACGCCGCCATGGTGCGCCGGGCGATCGGCGTCGCCGCCGCGCACCTCCCCCCCGCCCCCGCGGGTGAGCGCGCGCGGGTGCTGACCACCGCCGCCGCCATGGTCGAGGCCGACGCCGAGCACTTCGCCCGCACCATCTGCCTGGAGGCCGGCAAGCCCATCACTCAGGCGCGCGGAGAGGTGGCGCGCTGCGTGGAGACGCTGAGGTTCGCAGCGGCCGAAGCCCTCACGATGACCGGCGAGATGGTGCCGATGGACGCCAGCGCGTACGGGGCGGGCAAGGTCGGCATGCTGGTACGGACGCCGATCGGAGTGGTGGGGGCCATCTCCCCGTTCAACTTCCCGCTCAACCTGGTGGCCCACAAGGCGGCGCCCGCCATCGCCGCGGGCTGCCCGCTGGTGCTGAAGCCCGCCTCGGCGACGCCGCTGTCGGCCCTTCTCCTGGCCCGCGTGTTGACCGACGCCGGCCTGCCGGCCGGCGCGCTGGCCGTCATCCCGGGCCCGTCGGACGCCGTGGGCGCGACGATCGTGGAGCACCCCAACGTGCCCATGATCTCGTTCACCGGATCGGGGCCCGTGGGCTGGGGCATCGCCCGCGCGCAGCCCGCGAAGCGCGTGGCGCTCGAGCTGGGCAACTCGTCGCCCGTGGTGATCGCCGCCGACGCGGACCTGGAGTTGGCCGCCGCGAGGATCGCCGCGTCGGGGTTCACGCACGCCGGGCAGAGCTGCGTGTCGGTGCAACGCGTGTACGTGGAACGCGGCGCGCATCCCCGCCTCCTGCGGCTGCTGGCCGACGCCGTCGATGCGCTGGTGGTGGGCGACCCCCACGACGACGCCACGGACGTGGGCCCCGTGATCGACCGGGACTCCCAGAAGCGCGTGATGGCCTGGATCGCCGGCGCCCGCCGGGGCGGGGCCACCGTGGTGACCGGCGGCACGCAGGACGGACGCCTCATCGCCCCCACCGTGCTCGACGGCATCACTCCCCGCATGAAGGTCTCATGCGAGGAGGTGTTCGGGCCGGTCGTCGGGGTCGCGGCCGTCGGCAGTGTCGACGAGGGCATCGCGCTGGCCAACGGCACGCCGTTCGGCCTCCAGGCGGCGATCTTCACGAGCCGGATCGACCGCGCGCTCGGCTGGGCCGCCCGGCTGCACTTCGGCGGCGTCCTGGTGAACGAAACGCCTACTTTCCGCGTGGATCAGCAACCATACGGCGGCGTCAAGGAGAGCGGCAACACGCGCGAGGGCCCGCGCTGGGCGGCGCGCCACATGACCGAGCAGAAACTCGTGGTGCTGCCGGTGGCCGACGCGCCGTGACCCCGCGCGGTTTTCGCCCGCCCGGCGGTCAGCAACGCCGCGGCGAGGTGCATACTGACGTGCAGGCAAGAACACGCGCGGCAGGAGGCACGGGGATCCCACGGACGGACCTGACATCCCACGGGCAGGCGGTCATCGCCGGCGCGGGCGGCGACGCGCTTCCGGACGCCGTCCTCGACGCGCTGCCGGTCGCCGTCGCCGTGCTCGGCCACGACGGCACCCTGACGCAGGCCAACGCCGCCCTGCGGCGGCTGCTGCGGGTGCCCGCAGACCGCCCCGTCGACCCCGACGGGGCAGTGGTCGCCGCGCTGGCCGCCACCGGCGTGCTGGCCCGCGGCTCGAGGCGGATGGCGGGCCTCGTGGCCGCAACCGCCACGGCCGCACTGCCCCGCCCGGACGGACCAGGCGTCGCCGTGACGGTCACCGTCGCGCACCGCCCCGACGGCACGTCGGTGTTGAGCCTCACGCCCGAGGCCTCGTCGGGCTCGCCGGACGCCATCACCCGCCACGACGGCGACGGCGTCTGCGTCAGCGCCTCACCCGCCGTGGCGGGGGTCTACGGACGGGCCCCGAGCGAACTGGTGGGCGTCGCGCTTCCCGACGTCGTCGTGGCGGACGACCGCGCCGACGTCGCGGCCGCGGCCGCGCGGGCGCTGGCCGGACACGCCACGGCCGTCAGCTTCCGGTGCGAGCGGATGGCGGGCACCGCGTCGTGGGTGGACGCCGTGCTGGCGCCCGCCGCGCCGGGGTTCGTCTGCGACGCGCGCGACGGCACGCTGCGCGTGGCGGCCGAGGCCGGCTACCGCGCGCGGGCCGAGCGGGCCGAGCGCGAGGCCACCGAGCACGACGCCCTCCGGCGCGTGGCGATGGCCATCGCGATCGAGAGCGACTCCGCCGCAGCGCAGGCGATGGTCGCGGACGAGGTGTCCCGGCTGATCGGCAGCGACGTGGGCATGGTGGTGCGGATCGACGGGAGGACGGCCACGGTGACGGCGACCGGCGGCGCGTCCGTGGCCCGGGTGGGCGACTCGTTCGAGATCCGCGACGGCTCCACCATCGGCCGCCTGGCCACGACTGACGCCACGGTCCGGGGCCGCTGCCTGCACGTCGCGGCGCTGCACGGCGAGACCGACCCCGCGTGGGTGGTCGCGACGCCGGTCCACAACGACGGCCAGCTGTGGGGGGCGGTCATCGCCAGCGGGCGCGAGGGGCGGCCCGTACCGGTGGGCGCCGAGCCCCGCGTCGAGCGGTTCGCGGAGCTCGCGTCCGTCGCGATCGTGGCCGCCGAGACCCGGGCCCGCCTGGCCCGCCAGGCCACCACCGATCCGCTGACGGGGCTCGCGAACCACCGTTCGTTCCACGAGAGGCTGCGCACCGAGGTGGAGCGCGCCCACCGCTACAACCGCCCCCTCTCGCTGGCGCTGGTCGACCTCGACCACTTCAAGCGGTTCAACGACACGTTCGGCCACCAGGCCGGCGACCACGTGCTGGCCAAGGTGGCGGCCCAGCTCAGCGGCACCGCCCGCCGGTCCGAGCTGGTGGCGCGCGTGGGCGGCGAGGAGTTCGCCTGGCTCATGCCCGAGACCGGCGCAGACACCGCGCTGGGCGCCGTCGAGCGTGCCCGCGCCCTCATGGGCGCCGAGGCCGCGTGGGGGGACGAGCACCAGACCCTGTCGGCCGGGGTGTGCGACCTGGCCCGGGCGCGCGACGGCGACGAGCTCTTCCGCCACGCCGACGCCGCGCTCTACTGGGCCAAGGCCAACGGCCGCAACCAGGCGTGCGTGTACTCGCCCGAGGTCGTCGACTCCATGTCGCCCGAGGAGCGGGCCCGCCGCGCCGACCGCAGCCGCACGCTGGGGGCGCTGCGCTCGCTGGCGCGCGCCGTCGACGCCAAGGACACGGCCACGAACAAGCACTCGGTGCGCGTGGCGGCCATGGCGCAGCGGGCGGCCATCGCCCTGGGCTGGGGCCGGGAACGGGCCGAGTACCTGCGCGACGCCGCGCTTCTTCACGACGTCGGCAAGCTCGGCGTGCCGGACGCGATCCTGTTGAAGCAGGGCCCGCTCAGCCTCGAGGAGTACGAAGTCGTGAAGCGTCACTCCGCGCTGGGCGCCGAGATCACGTCGGACGTGCTGGAGCCCGAGCAGTGCGGCTGGGTGCGCCACCACCACGAGCGGTGGGACGGCAGCGGCTACCCCGATGCGCTGGCCGGCGATGCCGTGCCCATCGGGTCGCGCATCATCGCCGTGGCCGACGCGTGGGACGTGATGACCAGCGTGCACCCGTACGGCGCGGTCCTGGACCCCGCGGCCGCCGCCGGGGAGCTGACGCGGGGCGTGGGAACCCAGTTCTGGGGGCCCGCCGTCGAGGCCCTGCTGCGCGTGGTGTTCGGGCCGCCGGCGCTGCGGCGGGCCGCGTAGCCCCGGGAGGGCTCGCCGCCCCTTGCTAGACTGGCCGGACCGGCGGGAGTAGCTCAGTTGGTAGAGCGTCAGCCTTCCAAGCTGAATGTCGCGAGTTCGAACCTCGTCTCCCGCTCCTTCTTGAAGCCCCGCGCGGTGAGCGGGGACTCGCCGCCCCCGGGGATGGCGCGGGAGCACCCGCACTCAACCTCGACTCGGCCGGGACTGCACGACGTGCCAACGCCCGCGCGCCGCGACGACCGCCGCCACTGGCCGTCCCGCGGCCGGCCGGCGGTTGCCCCCATCGGCCGGCGTCGCCTCCACGAGACCCGTCACGCGACGCGACCGGCGCCGTGTTCCGCGTCGTTCGCTTTGGGTACCTCTCACCGCCGGGTGGGTCTGGCCGACACCCGCGCCGACAACCGCCGCCGCTGACGCGCACGCGGCGGCCGGGCTAGGCTGACCCGTATGGGGGAATCCGACCCTCCCACGATCTGGGTGCGCCTGGTGGCCGACGAGCGCTTTCGCGCCGCGTTCATCGAGGATCCCCTGCGTGCGTTGGCCGCCGCCGGGCCGGTCACGGTGTCGCCCGAGCAGGTGCGCCAGCTGGACGATCTCGACATCGAGGAGCGGCGCGCGTTCGTGGTGGATCTGGTGCGCGACGCCTACTACAAGGGCGGACAGGCCCGCTTCGGCCTGTGGGACGAGGGCACTGACGACGACCGCTAGATCAGGAAGCGGTAGAACTGGCTGTCGGACTCCAGCTTCTCCACCAGCATCGGGCTGTGCGCCATGCGGTCGAGCAGCGCCGGCAGGTCGTCCGCGCTCGCCAGCTCGATGCCCACCAGCGCGGGCCCCGTCTCGCGGTTGTTGCGCTTGACGTACTCGAACAGCGTGATGTCGTCCGTGGGCCCGAGCACCTCATCGAGGAAGCGGCGCAGCGCCCCGGGCTCCTGCGGGAAGTTGACCATGAAGTGGTGCTTGCGCCCCTCGTGGACAAGCGCCCGCTCGACGATCTCGCCATACCGCGACACATCGTTATTGCCGCCCGACAGGATCGCGACCACCGTTTGTCCCTCCGTGACCCGTACGGGGCCGGGACGGCCCGGTACGTCCAGCGCGGCGCACGCCAGCGCCCCCGCCGGCTCCGCGATGACGCCGTCCACCTGGTACAGGTCGAGCATCTCCTGGCACACGGCGCCCTCCGTGACCGTCGTCAGCGCCACGTCGTGCCCCGCCAGCGTCGCGAAAGGCAGGTCGCCCACCCGTCTGACGGCCGCGCCGTCCACGAACGTGTCGATGTGATCCAGCGTCACGGGTGCTCCCGACTCCACGGCGACGCCCAGCGAGCGGGCCCCCCGGGGTTCCACCCCCACCACGCGCGTACCGGGCGCGCGCTCGGACAGGAGGGCGACGCATCCCGCCAGCATCCCCCCACCACCGACCGGCACCAGCAGCACGTCCGGCGGCTCGTCCATCTGCTCGAGGATCTCGCGGGCGACGGTGCCCTGCCCGGCGATGACGGGGCCGGCGTCGAACGCCGGCACCAGCGTTGCGCCGTTCGCGGCGGCCTCGGCGGCCGCCACGCCCGCGGCGTCGTCGTACGTGTCGCCCACGATCCGCAGATCCAGCCACCGGCCGCCCAGCGCCTGCATCCTGCCGATCTTCTGGCGGGGTGTCGTGGCCGGCACGAACACCGTGCCGCGGATGCCGAGAAGGCGGCACGACATCGCCACGCCCTGACCGTGGTTGCCGGCGCTGGCGCACATCACTCCCGCCGCCCGCGCGGCGTCGTCGAGCTGGGCGATGAAGTTGTACGCGCCGCGAAGCTTGTATGACCGCACCGGCTGCAGGTCCTCGCGCTTCAGCAACACCCGCGCGCCCGTCGCGACCGACAGCCGCTCGCTGAACGTCAGCGGGGTGCGCGACACCACGCCCGCGAGGCGGGCGGCGGCCTCCTCCACGTCGGCGGCCCGCGGGACGCGCGGGCCGCTCATGCCGGTCCCGGTGGGTCGACCAGCACCACGCAGAACGGGGCACCCTCGGCGGTGCGCTCGCGCAGCACCGACAGCGCATCGGCCCACGCGTCCGGCGCCCCCACCGCGAGATCCTGCCACCCCTCCCACACCAGCGCCGTCGGCGCCGTGACCTCGGCAAGGCAGTCCCACAGCGCGTCCAGGTTGTGCCCGTAATACCCCGGAAACCCCAGGGCACGCCCCACACCGTCGAGGAACGCCGTCTTCGTGGCCACGCCGTGCAGCGTGGCCACTGACCAGCCGTCACCGCGCAAGCGCCGGGCCGCCTGCCCGGCGGTTGCGCCCGTCCGCGTCACGGTTCCCGCCGCGTCCCCGGGCGGGCCGGGGATGCCGTCCTCGGCGTTCATCGCCTCACCGCCCGAAAACTCCGGTAGTGGTCGTCGGTGTAGTACAGCAGCCGCGCGCCGCCGCCCGCCACCAGTCGCCGGGCGCCGCGGTCGCGGCTACCGGGCGTGGGGACCGTGTACTCGCGATAGAACCCGCGGGGCCGCCCCGGCAGCAGGCGCTCGCGGTTGCCGAACACGGCGCCGTCGCGTGAGTACGGGAACGGCCCGCCCGCCTCGATCAGCCGGATGGTCGCGCGTGCTTCGGGAGGCAGCGCCCCCGGGTCGACCCACTCGAGACCGCCCGGCGCATCGCCGCGCCCCGGGGGCGCCGCCCCGCCGCCGTCGCGCCCACGCCCGGCCAGCACGATCGCGGCGACCGCCAGCACCACAAGCACCGCCACCAGGGCCGCGCGCACCCGTCCCCCGTTCACGCGCGCGCCCCGCCGGCCCTCTCCAGCATCTTGACGACGTCGCCGTGCCGCGCCAGAACCGCCTCCACGGGTCCGATGATCCGCGCGTCGGCGACGCCCCCGACGGCCTGCCGAAGCGACGCCTCCACCACCCGGCGGCGCCGACGCGCGGCCGGCACGACGACGGCCCTGCAGGCCAGCGAGACCAGGATCGCCAGCCCCAGCCCCCCCACGATGAGCAGAAACGGATACGGCACCGGTCCCCAGCGAGGCACCTCCGGCAGCGCGAACTGGAGCCATCCCGCCAGACCCAGCGCGACGTACCACACCACGCCCGCCACCACGGCCGCGGCGCACAGCCACTGCACGGCGCCCGCCACCGCCCACCACACCGGAGTGCGGTGTCGCGTCACCTTCGACGTGAGCGCCCGGTCCAAAGCGTCCCGCATGTCATCCTCGGGCGGGTGCGCGGCGCGAGACACCTCGTCGGCCCACGCGCGCGGCAGTCCGGTTGACGCCGCGTCGGCAAGCTCGCCCTCCGCCAGGTCCAGCTCGGCCCGCGCCGCGGCCGACGGCTCGGGCATGGACGAGCGTCCCAGCGCCGCGCGGATGTCGCCGGCCTCCGGCGCACCGCCCGGCAGGCGATCCAGGCGCAACCGCTTGAGAGGATCCGCCACCAGCGTGCTGCGCCACCGCGTGAACACCACACCCGTGCGCCGCAACGCGTCGCGACGGTAGCTACGCTCGACGGCGTCGAGCGCCGTGGGAACGCCCGCCGCACGGGCGAGCGCGCCCACCAGCCGGGCACGGGCCTCGCGCGGAACCCCGTCCGGAGCCGTCCCCACACCGTCCCGCAGGCGCCGCACCACCCCGTCCAGGTCCACCTCGAGGCGACGCAGGGCGGCCCGGCGGTCGGAGACGACCCCCGCGACGGCCTCCCGCAACGCATCCATCCCCATGCCCGTGCGCGCCGACGTGGCGATCACCCGGGGGTCGGCCAGGCCGTCGGCCTCCAGCAGCCGGGTGAGGTCGGCCACCACCCGGGGCAGCTGGTCCGCCGCCACCTCATCGGCGTGGTTCAGCACCACCAGCATGTTCGCCTGGTGGTCGCGGCGGGCCGCGATGTACTGGTCGTGAATCACCGCGTCCGCGTACTTCTGGTGGTCCGTGACCCAGACGAACAGGTCGGTCAACCCAAGCAGCCTGTCGGCCTCGCGGCGATTCCCGAGCTCGCGCGAGTCGAAATCGGGCAGGTCCACCAGCACCAGCCCACCCAGGTGGCCGTCCCCTTCCCCCACGCGGTGCCGCCGGTCGACGCCCAACCAGTCCAACAGGGCCGACGCCGGGTCGTCGTCCCACACCGCGGCGCGGGGCACCGACGTCATGGGTCGCCGCACGCCGACCTCGGCCACATCCTCGCCCACCAGCGCGTTGAAGATCGACGACTTCCCGGCCCCGGTGGAGCCAGCGAGGGCCACGACGACGTTGCGCCCGCCGAGGGCCATCCGTTCGCGCACCCGTGCGGCGACCTCCCGCGCCGCCGCCGCCGCGTCGCCGTCCAGCAGGTCACCGCCCGCCACGCGCGCCTCGTCGAGGGCCCCCGCGCGGGCCGTGAGCGCGTCGGCGGGGTCGGCCGGCCTCTCGTGACGGCCGGGCAGCCCCAGCCTCACCGCGCGGCCTTCACCGCGGACGCCGCTTCGCGCAGCCGCGCGGCCTGGCCGGCGTCGGTCATCGCGTCCTCCAGCGCCCGGCGGTAGCGCAGCGCCTCGGCGTCGAACAGCTCGCGCACACCGCGCACCAGGTTCTCGCGGGCCTTGGCGGCCAGCCGGCGCACGGTTTCGTCGCCGAAGATCGCCTCGAGGATCTTCTGCGCGAGCACGGCCGACCCACCCGCGATCCCCACCTCGGCGCCGGTGATGCCGCCGGTCGACGCGAACGTCACCAGCATCAGCGCCAACCCGAGCCCGTTCACGCCGTACGCCAAGCCCTTCGCGGCGGCCCGGCGGTCCTTGCCCTCGGTGCGCACCATGTCGAAGATGCCGGCCTGCCAATCCCGCACGAGCCGCTCGACCCGGGTGTCGAGGTCCGGCGCGCTGCGCGCGAGGTCCGGGTGGCGCTCCAGCACCGCCGCACCGCCGGGGCTGGTGCGCCACGCCCGCGCCGCCGTGGCGGCGGCGCGCTGCGCCTGGGCCGTGACCATCGCGGACGCCCCGGTCTGCAGCGCCTCACCCAGGGGCTCGGGTTCGTCCCTGCGCCCCCGGACGAACGACGTGAGCCGGTCGCGCAGGCGGGACACCGTGGACTCGACCTGTTTGAACAGCTCGCCGGTGCCGACGAATTCCTGCCAGCGCGCCAGCACCTCGCCGCGCAGCAGCGTGCCGTCGCTGACGTCGCGTGCCACCTGGTCGAGGGCGTCGTGGTAGGCACGGTCCACCTCCGAGAGCAGCGCGGCGGCGGCGTTGTGCTGGTCCTCGACCGATGTCGCCAGGGCGCCGGCGCGCGTCTCCAACGCATCGAGCGCGCCGGTGAGGGTCTGGCGTACGACGGCGGCGCGCTCCTCCGCGTCCTCGGCGAGCGCTCGCAGCCAGTCGCGCAGCGGGCCGATCTGGTCGTCGGGGAGGATCCCCCGCGGGTCGAGGGCGCTCTCGGCGATGCTGAACACCGGGGCCTGGCCGAGGCCCTGCTGTTGCAGCATCTGCCCGAGGTGGGCCCGGATC
This sequence comes from Thermoleophilia bacterium, assembly GCA_020438485.1. Taxonomy (GTDB): domain Bacteria; phylum Actinomycetota; class Thermoleophilia; order Miltoncostaeales; family Miltoncostaeaceae; genus JAGQUM01. Next base: position 21,190 of record JAGQUM010000003.1, read on the forward strand.
TCGCCGATCGCCTCGGAAGGCACGCGGTCCAGCACGATCGCCACGGACGTGCCCCGCTCGGCCGCCTGGCGCAGCAGGTCCCACGGCACCGCGTCGGCGTACCGGGCGGCGGTGGTGACGAAGATCCACATGTCGGCGGCGGCCAGCAGCTGGCCCGCGAGGTCGCGGTTGCGCGTGACCACCGAGTCGATGTCCGGCGCATCCAGGATCGCGAGGCCGCGGGCCATGCGCGCGGAGTCCACGAGCCGCACGGACGACGGATCCTGGGGTGCCTCGGCGGGCACCGCGCCCGTGACCCTCCCGAGGCCCGGCAGGATCCTCTGATCGGCGAACCAGGGCGCGTCGCCGGGGTGGTGCACCAGCACGGGGGCACTCGTCGTGGGGCGCAGGACCCCCGCTCGCGACACCACATCGCCCACCAGCGAGTTGACCAGCGTCGACTTGCCGGCGCCCGTGGACCCGCCCACCACGGCCAGCAGCGGCGCGTCGAGCGACGACAGGCGCGGCAGCAGGTAGTCGTCGATCTGGTCGACCAGCGCGGCCCGCGCGGCGCGGGCGTCCGCGACGCCCGGCACATCCAGCGTCAGCCCCGCCGAGGCGGCCTCGTCACGCAGGTGGGCCACGGCGTCGCGCAGGATCCCGAGCCCCCGGGATGCGATCGGCTCCGCGCCCCCCGGCCCCTCGGGGCCCGGCGTGTTCACCCGCGCACCGCCGCGATGCCCCACACCACGCCCGACGCGCAGTGCCGCGCCGCGTCCTCCAACGTCATGTCCCCCTCCGCGACCGCCTCGATCGCCGCGCCGATCGCCGCGAACAGGAACCGCAAGACCCACTCCTCCGGTAGGTCTGAGCGCACCGATCCATCGCCGCGCCCCCTGCGCACGGACCCGCGCCAGAGATCCATCAGCGAGTCCGCCGGCGTCACGGCGTGGCGCCGCTCCTGCACCTCGGGGTTTCCCCACACCCCGCGGTGCTCGTACATCACGCGCACGCACGCGGTGGTCATACGCGCCAGGTTCTCCGCCCCGTTGCCGTCGTTGTCCAGCGCGGTGAACGCCGACTCGATGTCGCGCCGCCACCCTCGCACCAGCGTGTCGAGCAACTCCTCGCGCGTGGCGAAGTGACGGTACAGCGTGGCGCGCCCCACCCCCGCCTCACTCGCGATCTGCGTGAGGCTGACCTGCGGGTTGAACGCCAGCACCCTGTGCGCGGCCTCCACGATGGACTGCCGCGACCGGATCGCGGCGGGGTGACGGCGAGGCTGGGTGTCCACGCACGGACTCCTCGGACGGCTCATCGAAAGCGAGACGGAACGATACCAATCGTCTCGGTCGACGGGCGCGGGGGCGGAGTCCGCGACCCCGCCCCCGCCCGCGACCTACTTCTTGAACGCGTCCTTGACGTCCTCGGCGGCGTCCGAGATGCGGTCACGCGCCTGCTCGAGCTTTCCCTGCTTCTGGTCCTTGCGGCCCTCGCGGCGCATCTCGTCGTCACCCTTCAGCGCACCGGCCGCCTCCTTGACCCGCCCGGACACCTCGCGTCCCTTGCCTTCGGTCATGGTCACTGCCTCCTCGTAAGTGGTGGACCCGCTGGTGAGCTACCCGGAAGGCGGCGCCGTCAACCCCGCGAGGTTCTACGATTCACCAATGGCGCGGATCCTCGTGGTGGGGGCAAGCGGATACGTGGGTCGCGAGCTCTGCCGCGTCGCGACGGCGGCCGGGCACGATGTCGTGGGAACGCGCCTGCGCGGGACGCCCGCCCCCGGCGACGACGCGCGCGTCCTGGACGTCACGGACGCGGCCGCCGTACGCGCCCTCATGGCCGCCGTCCGCCCCGACGTGGTCGTGAACACCGCCTATATGCAGGATCCGCCGCACGCGCGCCCCGTCAACGTCGGCGGCGCGGGCCACGTGGCGGCCGCCGCGGCGACCGCAGGCGCGCGCCTGGTGCACGTGTCGTCCGACGTGGTGTTCGGTGGCACATCGGCGGACCCCCTGCGCGAGGACGCCGTGCCGTCGCCGGTGCACGACTACGGCCGAACGAAGGCCGACGGCGAACGCGCGGTGGCCGCCGCCCACCCGGGGGCCGCGATCGTGCGCACGTCGTTGGTCTACGGCGGCCCCGACGGCCCGGCATCACGCCACGAACGGGTCGCGCTGGAGGCGGCCCGCGGGGAGCGAGACATGGCGTTCTTCAGCGACGAGCTGCGCTGCCCGGCCCAGGTGACCGACCTCGCCGCCGCCATGCTGGCGCTGGCCGCCACCGGCCACGCCGGCCCCATCCACCTGGTGGGCTGGGAGGTGGTCAGCCGCCACGCCTTCGCCGTGGCCATCGCACAGAACGCCGGCGCCGACGTCACCACCCTGCGGGCCGCGCCGTGCCCGCCGGGTCGCCCCGCCGCGCTGGTGCTGGACGGCACCCTGGCCCGCCGCCTGCTGCCCTCGGCCCGGCTGCGGGGCGTTTCGGACGTGTTCGGCCCGGCCGGCTACGAGAACGACGAATAGCCGGTGATCTCCCGGCCCACGATGAGCGCGTGGACCGCGTCGGTGCCCTCCACGGTGGAGACCACCTGGGCGTCCACGAAGTGCCGGGCGACGTCGTACTCCAGCAGGATGCCGTTGCCCCCGAGAAGATCCCTGGCCTCGGCCACCACGCGCAGCGCGTGCTCGGCGTTGTGCATCTTGGCCATGGACGCGATCGGCGCGGTCATGGCGCCCTCGTCGGCGAGTTCGGCCAGGCGCAGGCAGATGAGCCACATCGACGTGATGTCGGCCAGCATCTTGGCCAGGCGGTACTGCACGAGTTGCGTCGCCCCGATGGGCTGCCCGAACGACTGGCGCTCGCCCGCGTAGCGCACCGCCGCGTCGTACGCGGCCAGGGCGTGGCCAAGGGCACCCCAGGCGATGTTGGGGCGCGCCGCCCCCAGCACCTTCGCGGCGTCGGCGAACGTCTCGGACAGCTCCAGGCGGTTCTCGGCGGGCACGCGGCAGTCGGTGAGCGTGATGTCGGCCTGCCACGACGCGCGCTTGGCGATCTTTCCGGTGATGAGCGTCGCCTCGAAACCGGGCGTGCCCTTCTCCACGATGTACGCGCCCACCGTCTCGTGTGCATCGCGCGCCCACACGACGACGTAATCGGCGAAGACGGCGTTGCCGATCCAGCGCTTGGCGCCGTCCAGCACGTAACCGTCGCCCAGGCGTCGCGCAGTGGTCTCGAGTGCGACGGCGTCCGAGCCGTGGTCCGGCTCGGTCAGCGCGAACGCGCCGATCTTCTCCAGGCGCGCCATCCCGGGAAGGAACCGCTGTTTCTGCTCCTCGGAGCCCAGCAGCGCGATGGCGTTCATGGCCAGCCCGGATTGCACGCCCATGAACGTGCTGATGCTGCCGTCGCCGCGCGCGAGCTCCATCGAGACCAGGCCCGACGCCAGCGGCGAGAACCCCGGGCAGCCGTACCCCCGGATGCTGCCGCCGGTGACCCCGAGGGCCGCCAGCGGCTCGAGCAGCGCGAACGGGAACTCGGCCCGCTCCCAGTGGTCGTTGATGACCGGGCGCACGTGCGTATCGCAGTAGTCGCGGACCTTCGCGGCGACGGCCCGCTCGGCCTCGGGGATCTTCTCCCCCAGGCGATACAGATCCTCGGCCGACTGCACGGGGGCTCCTCGCGTGGTGGTCGCGCCCGGGGGCGGCGTGCCGCCCCGCTAGGCTCCGGCACGCATGAGCGTACACACCGAGTTCTCCGCCCAATCGGCCGGCGGCGTCGACGTGGTGCCGCCCGCGGAGTGGGACGACGCCCTGGCCGAGGCCGGCTGCCGCGACGTCTATCTGCGGCGCGGCTACCACGCGGCGTCCGCGCACTTGGAGCCCGACCCGGCCGGCGCGGTGCTGTTGCGCCACCGGGGACCCGCCGGCGAGTGGTGGCTGCCTCTGCTGATCCGCGCGCTGCCCGCCGGCGGCGGGTTCGACGCCACGAGCGCATACGGCTACGGGGGTCCGTGGGCGACGGGCTCGCCCGACGCCGCCGCCGTCGGCGACGCCGTCGACGCGTGGGCACGGGCCCACGGCGTCGTCGCCTCGTTCGTGCGCTTTCAGCCCCTGCTGGGCAACCACGGGTGGTGCCCACCGCAGGCGACGCTGATCGAGCTGGGGCGGACGGTGGCGTGGCGCCTCGGGGGCGACCGCGACCTGCGCGCGGGCATGCACTCCCACCACCGGCGTGCCGCGGGCAAGGCCGACCGGGCCGGCGTCGAGACGCGGGTGCGCGTGGCCCCCGACGACCTGGGGCGCTTCCGGGAGCTCTACGAGGTCACGATGCGCCGCCAGCAGGCCGACCCCTTCTACTTCTTTCCCGACGCGTACTGGCGGGCGCTGCGCGGCGACGCCGGTGGCGACCTGGTGCTGGTGGAGGGGCTCGTGGACGGCGACGTGATCGCCGCACTCCTGTGCCTGGCCGGAGGCGGGACGCTGCACTACCACCTGGGCGCCACCGCCGACGCCGCCCGCGGGATGGGCGCCAGCAACCGGGTGTTCCTGGCGGCCGCCCAGTGGGCCCGGGATGCGGGCCTCTCACAGTTCCACCTGGGGGGCGGCGTGGGCAACGACACCACGAGCGCGCTGCACGTGTTCAAGCAGCGCTACGACCCCGACGCCCCGCAGCACCATTTCCACATCGCCAAGTGGATCCACGACCCGGCCGCGTACGCACGGATCACCGGCACGGACTCCCCCGATGGGTACTTCCCGCCCTGGAGGGCCTGAGCGCCGCGAGGGTGCCGGTCGCCGGCGTGCCCGAGGCGTCCCGGGGCGCGGCGCGCGTCCCCACCGCGTGGGTGTCCATGTCGCGCATGACGTCCGCCGGGGTCGGTGGCCCGCCGATGCGGGTCACCGCCCGGCGCCGGTCGAGCTGCATGCGGACGATCCCGAGCCGCACGGCGGGCACGATCGGCGCGCGACGATGGAGGCGACCGTGAGAGGGATGACGGGTTTCAGACCGAATCCCGTCATGGGCATTCGGTCACGGATCCCTGCGGGAGGGCCCGACGCCTGATCGGCTCCCGCGAGCGTCATTCCGAGGTCCGGGGCGCACGGGCGTTCGGAGGCACGATCCGCCGCGCCGCCGGCCGTCCTCGACGCCGGCGAACAAATCCACCCCCCGCACGGTCATGAAAGCGTGATGACGCCCTCTCCACCCCCGGATTCCCCGCTTTCGCTCCCACGGACGCTCCGGGTCACGCGCGTTGACGACATACGGCCGGTCACGGCCCGGGCGGCGAGCCTGGCGGGGAGGTACGAGCTGGATCTCGCGGCATACCACTTCCTCGCGGACTCGGCTCCCGACCTCGACCACATCGGCCACTGGGTGCCCCACGCGCTGGGACAGCTGCTCGACGAGATGCGGTGCTGGCCGGGCGACCCGGCCCCCCAAGCGGGCGCGTCCACCGCCGCGCCCCCCGCCGAGCAACGCGCGCTCATCGGTTCGCTGCTCGCCCTCGAGGCGCTGGTGGCGGCCGACACCGCCGACCCGGCCGTCGCGCGCGCCCGCCTCGACCCCCCGCGCCGCCGTGTGGCACGAGACGCCGCCCGGCTCGCGATGGCGCCCGACGGCGAGGCCGCCCGAGAGGCGTGGAACGCGCTGCTGGATCTGCTGCCCGACGACGACGCAGGCGGGTCGGCCGGCAGACGCTAGGCGGCCACCAACAGGTCGAACCCGTCGGCGGGCAGCGCGAGGGCCTTGCCCAGGGCAGCACGAGGATCCCGCTCGTCGTCGCCGACCACCACCACAACGCGGGTCTCGGAGTCGCCCGCCAGATGCACCGTCCATCCGTCGTCACGGCGCAGGGCGGTGGCGGTGATGAACGGGCGGTCGGGCACGCGGATTCTCCGGAGAGGTGTCATGGGGTCACCCTATGTACCGCTGCGGGGGAAGAACGTTGCAGCGACGTCGCGGCCCGTGAGGTTTCTGTGAGCCGCGCCGCGGCCGCCGACGGCGTCAGCGGGCCAGAAACGCGACGCCCAGGGCGCCCGGGCCGGTGTGTGCCCCGATGACGGCGCCGATCTCCATGGTGCGGATGCCGGCGATACCCGCCCGCGATCGCCGCACGGCCGCGGCCAGGGAACGGGCGTCCGACTCGGAGTCCGCGTGGAGCACCGCGACGTCGATGGACGCGTGCCCCGCCGAGCGACGGACCATCGTCTCGACCAGCGCGGGGATGGCGGCGCGCCGCCCGCGCACCTTGCGCACGGCGTCGACCTCACCGTCGATGAGGGCCAGGATGGGGCGCACCCGCAGCAACCCACCGATGACGGCCGTGGCGCGGCCGATGCGTCCGTTCTTCTGCAGGTACTCGAGCGTGTCCACGCTGAATGCGATGCCGCCGCGGGCGGGCACGGCGCGGATGTACTCCTCGACCTCCTGCGCGGTGGTGCCGCGGTCCAGAAGGCGCTGGACGCCCTCGGCGGTCAGGGCGATCAGCCCCGCCGCCGCCAGGGTGTCGTGTACGACCACGCGGGGGCCCAGCCCGTCGGCGGCGGCCCGGGCGCTCTCGACCGTGGACGACAGCTTGCCCGAGATGTGCAGGCTCACCACGTCTCGGTACTGCTCCAGCAGGTCCTCGTAGACGCGGGCGAACGCACCGGGCGGGGGCGCGGCGGTGCGCGGCATCACCTTCGCGTGCCGCAGCCGCCGGTAGAACTCGGGGCCTGACAGCTGCACCTGGTCGAGGAACTCCTCGTCGCCGAAGCGAACCGTCAGCGGCACCATGCGCCACCCGGGATGGGTCACCGGGTCGGGAACCAGGTCCGCGGTCGAGTCGAGCACGATGGCCGTGGTCGCACCGTGCAACCGCCGCCCCACCGGCCGCGCCGCCATCAGCAGGGGATAGTGCCCCTGCCCCCCGACGTGGTCCTCCACCTCAAGCGCGGGGTATGCGGACGCCACCGACGCAAGCGCCGCGTCGATCATCCCACCGGGAACCTCGGAGCCCCCGCGCAGCACCAGCAGCGAGCGCCGGTCCGGCGTGATCATCACGGCGGCCACCCGGGAGGCGACCTCGTTGAGGCGCGACGAGGTCGCGACCAGGTGACCGTCGACCAGCCCCATCCAGGCCCCGCGGGCCACGTTGACGCCCTCGACCTTCGCCTCGCGCACCGCCTGCGTGATCTCGGCCGTGGCGATGCCGGCGATCGCGGCACGCATGGCCGCGGCGTTGTCCTCGGCCGAATGCAGCGAGCTGTACGCGTCGAGCGCCACGACCCCGGCGGGGATGGACGTGCTCTCGACGACCAGGACGGGACGGGGCGACAGGGACGCCGCGTTGCGCGCCGCCAGCAGGATGTTGGCGTTGTTGGGCAGCACCACGACCTCGTCCGCGTTGCACGCGTCGATGGCCTCGAGGATCTCCTCCGTGCTGGGGTTCAGCGTCTGGCCCCCCTTCACGATCCCCCGCGCCCCGCGGGCGCGCACGAGATCCTCGTTGCCGGCGCCGTCGACCACCGCCACCACGTCGCACCGGCGGTGCGGCACGGCCTCGACGCCGCCGTGGCTGAGGCGTTCGACGCGCTCCACGGTCTGCTGACGCATGTCCGAGATCTCCACACCCGAGATGCCGCCGTGGCGGGTGCCGAGCGTCAGCGCCGCCCCCGGGTCGTCGGTGTGGACGTGCACGCGCAGGGCGGTGGGGTCGCCCACCACCAGCAGGGAATCCCCGAGGGGCATCAGAGACGCGTGCAGCGCGTCGGCGTCCAGCGCGCCTCCGGTGTCGAGCACCAGGAAGCCCGTGCAGTAGCGGTAGCCCGACTCCTCCTCCTCGCCGTGCACGACCGGCGGGGTCAGCGACGTGCCCTCGGCGGCGGGGGGCGCCTGACCGCGCAGGCCCGCGACGGCACCGCGCACGATCTCGACGAGGCCCGCGCCGCCCGCGTCCACCACCCCCGCGTCGGCCAGCTTCTGAAGCATCGTCGGCGTGCGCGAAAGTGCGTCCTCGGCCCGGGCCAACACGCGATCGAGCGCCGGGTCCAGCGCGTCACCGCGGGCGGCCTCGGCCTCCTCGGCCATCTCGCGGACGACGGTGAGGATGGTGCCCTCGACGGGCTGGCGGACGGACCCGTACGCCGCGTCGCTGGCGGCGCGCAGCGCGCGGGCCAGGGCCGCGGCGTCCAGCTTCGAGGAGTCCGCCAGCGACGTCACGGCGCCGCGGATGATCTGCGACAGGATCACGCCCGAGTTGCCGCGCGCGCCCACCAGCGCGGACCGGGCGATGCGCTGCGCCAGCGCGCCGGGATCCGTATCCTGCGGCGCGTCACGCAGGTCGTGCACGACGCGCGAGACGGTCTGCGACATGTTCGTACCCGTGTCACCGTCGGGCACCGGATACACGTTGAGGTCGTCGATCCGCTGGCGCGACGCCTCCAGGGCGGTGGCCGCGCCTCGCACCACCTGCCCGACCCGCGTGTGAATTGGTCGCATCGATCCCGTGTTTCCGCGCGAAACGTTCGGGCAAAGCTACCAGCGGGGGCAAGGGACGCCCGGTACCCGTTGTCGCCGCGCCGGGGTCTGACAGGTACGATCTGGACGATGGCCGCCCCCGCCCCCGCCCCGGCTCCCGCCCGCGAACGGATCCTGCACTCCGCCCGGTCCCTGTTCGCCGCGCGCGGCCTGCGCGCGGTGGGCGTCGACACGCTCATCGCCGATTCGGGCGTGGCCAAGGCGACGTTCTACAAGCACTTCCCCGCCAAGGACGACCTGATCCTGGCGTACCTCGACGCCGAGGACGCCGACCTCTCCTCGGTGTTCGCGCGGGCCGCCGACTCGGCCGCGGCGCCCGCCGACCGGCTGGCCGCGGTGGCCGACGCGCTGAGCGGCATCGCGTCGGCCCCGGGCTACCGGGGAGACGCGTTCCTGAACGCCGCGGTCGAGATGCCCCCCGGCACGCGCGTGCATGACCGGGTGCTGCAGCAGCGGGCGGCCCGGAGGGCGTGGCTCGCGGGTCTGGCCGAGGAGGCCGGAGCGCCCGACCCGCAGGCCCTTGCCGACGATCTCACCGTGCTGATCGACGGGGCCCTGGCGCCGGGCGTGGTCGCGGCGGGCGACCCGGGACCGGCCGCGCGGGCCGCTGCCCAGGCGCGCCGCGTGGTGAAGCGCGCGCTCAAGGAGTCCCGCGGCAAGGGCGCCCGCAAGAAGAAGTAGCGCGGCGGCAGGGCCGGACCCCTCGGCGCCGCGGTCCTCACGACGCCGGCAGCCACGCCAGCACCAGCTGGGTCACGCGCACGTCGGACTTCTCCAGCGTCACGGGCACGGTCGTCACCGCGGTCGCCGTTGCTTCCCACCGGCCCTGGATCTCGACCACCTCGTCGGCCAGTTCGCCCTCCAGCCGCTGCAGTTCGTCGTCGATGCGCTCCACCTTCTGCTCGGCGGCCGTGATGCGCTGGCTGCCGCCGCCGCGCCCCACGCCGAGGCCGCGCGCCACCGCGCCGGCCATGCTGCGCGTGTTGCGCCGGCCACCCAGCAGGCCGCCCAGGATCGACCCGGCCGCGCTGATGATGTCGCTGTTGCGCCGGCTGGACTGCTCGGCCTCCAGCACGCGGTGCCGGTCGGCGGCCGTGTCGCGCCGCTCCTGCAGCGTGCGCAGCTTCGCCTCGTATTTGTCCCGCAGCTTCCGGGTCTCGGCGTCGGCCCGTTCGTCGGCCGACGCCGTGCACCGCGCCGCGAACGCCACGACGTCCTCCCCGGGCCGGGAGTAGAGCCCGAGCTGCCGGTTGACCCGCAGCTCCAGCGTCCGGGAACGCACGAGATGGTCGACGAGCCCCTTCTCGATCCCGGCCCACTTCGCCTTGGAACTCAGGTCGACCTCGGGGATGCGGTACGTCACCCCCTCGGGGGCCGCCGGCAACAGGTCGCGGTCGTCATAGTCCACCGCGATCGCCCGGCCTGCGTCCACGGCAGGGGGCAGGGGGAACAACACCGCCTCGTATTCCTCGTCGTAGGCCAGGTCGGCGGCGACCTCGTCGTAACGAAGGGACACGCGGGCCAGGATGGCGGCCTCGCGGACCGTGCCGCGGGGATCGGCGCCGGCGGCCTCCAGCCAGGCCGCGGCCGGGTCGGCGTGGAACACCCCCACCCCCGCGGCGACCTGCGGGGCGACGGGTGTCGTGTCGTCCTGGGTGGCCGCCGGCGGGACCGCGGCCCCCACCGGCGCCGGTGGGGCCCCTCCGGCGCCGGCGGCGACGCTCCCCTCCATCAGCGTGTGGATCTGGTCGCGTGTGAGGGGCCCGCGCAGGTAGCTCATCGCCCAGCGCGTCGTCATCAGTTCGGGCGCGTCCTTCCCGGCGCGGCGCAGCACGAACTGCCGCTTGCCCAGCCCCGAGATCTGGTCGCCCAGGGCGGCCAGGTCCGTGCCGCCCGCGGCCGCGCTCATGCCGTCCAGCAGGCGTTGCTTGTCGCGCTCGGTCTGAAGGCGGCCGATCATCCACGTGCCCGCGTTGGAGATCGCCTTGTAGTCGATGTCCACCGGGTTCTGGGTGGACAGCACGAGCCCCAGCCCGAATGCGCGGGCCTGCTTCATCAGGGTCATGATGGGCTGCTTCGTGGGCGGCGCGGCGGTCGGCGGCACATACCCCGCGACCTCGTCCATGTAGATCAGCGCCCGCAGGTCGGTGGTGCCGCTCTGGCGGCGCATCCACGTGATCGCCTTTCCCAGGATCAGCGCCGTGACGAACTGGCGCTCCTCGTCCGACAGGTGCGCCGTCGTCACGATGGCACAACGCGGCTTCCCGCTCGCCGTGAACAGCATCTCCTCGATGGAGAGCGGAATCCCCTTCGACCACGCGGCGAAGGCCGGCGACGCGATGAGGCCGTTGAGGCGCATCGCCAGAGCCGTGCGATCGGCTGCGGGGAAGAAGCTGTCGAGTTCCAGCACGCCCAGCTTGCGCATGGGCGGGCTCTGCACCTGCCCCACGAGCGTGGCCAGGTCGAGGCCCTTGCCGGCAGCCCAGGCCGTCTCGATGAGGTTGCTCAGCAGGATGTGCTCGCGGCTTGCCAGCGGGTCGGCGTCGATGCCCACGAGGCCCAGGAGGCCCGACACGTAGCCGGCCACCTCGTCGTGCACCGCCTCGGGATCGGCCTCGCCCGGCGGGGCGTCCAGCGACCCCACGATGTTGAGCGCCTGCCCCGCCTCCGACCCCGGCGTGTACACCGTGAACTCCACCGCGTCACGCAGAGCGCGGATCCGCTCCGGACCGATGCCCCAGTCCTCCAGGCCCTTCGTCCACGCCGCCGCCTGTGCGGCGGCGTACTCGTCCACGCTCTGGCCCGCCTTCTGCGCATCGCCCGGGTTGACCCAGGGGGCGAACGCGGCGGGCGCCAGGTCGGGAAACGTCAGACAGAGGTTCGTGAGGTCGCCCTTGGGATCGATGAGGAGGGCCGGGATCCCCGCTCCCAGGCACTCCTCGATGAGCACGACGCCGAGTCCCGTCTTGCCGGACCCTGTCATGCCCACGATCACCCCGTGGGTCGTGAGGTCCCCGGACGCGATGACGCACGGGGTCTCGGTGCGTTCCTTGGTGGCGGGGTCGACGAGCGCCCCGAGGGTGAGTTCGGCCATGCCACAAGCCAATTCCCGCGACGGGGGCCCGGGAGCCGCGCCGCGGTGGCGTCCGGGGCGCGGTGACGTCCCGCCGCGGCGCGGGTACCCTGCATGCGGACCGCGGCGAGGGGAGACGGCCATGAGAGGTGTGATCGTGACGGGGATGGCGGGCGCGCTGGCGCTGGCCGGCACCGCCGTCGCGGGCGAGCGGGTGGCGTTCGCCCGGCAACTCGACGGCGACCCCGCCGCCGAGCGCGTGGTGTTGCAGACCCGCGCGTGCGACGGCGGCGCCACGTGCCGCCGGGTGGCTGTACGGGACGGCGGGCGCACCGTGCCCGTCAGCACGTGGACCATGACCGGCTACGGCTACGGCGCGACGGCCGCCGCGCGTCCGGTACGGCTGATGGCCGGCGGGGCGTCGCAGCTGCTCATCCGAAAAGACACGGTGCGCGGCACGGGGTCCTCGCCGGCCGAGATCACCGTGGTGCGCTGGGACGGCCGACGCGGCCGCGTGATGCTGCGCCTGTCCAAGACATCGCGCGGGCTGCCACCCGGGTTCGCCTACGTCGCGGGCATCGACGCCCGCGTGCTCAGCGGGCCGCGCCTGCTGCTGACCCGCGAGGCGCTGAATCGCGCCGACGATCCCACGTGCTGCTCCAGCGGGGTCCGCGTGCGGACGTGGAGGGCTCGCGGCGACCGGCTGATAGTGGTCAGCTCGCGCGTGCGACGCCGGTAGGGGCCGCCGCGTCCAGCGGGGGCGCGCAGGCCTGCGGTGCCCCCTCACAGCACGTCTCCACCTTTCGGTGGCACCGGTCGCACCACACGCCGTTGTGGCGCCACACGAGCACCCCGTCACACGCCGGACAACACCCCACGCGGCCTCCGTTCTCGCGATCGCGGTACCGATGATGGCCCGGCCGCCGGACGCCGCGCACGGCGGCACGACCGGCGGCCCTTCGGCAACCCCCGCCCCGCGACCGGCTCACCCCGAGGCGGCTGCGGGCACGTCGGGTGGGGGGGCATCACCGTCCGGCGGCAGGCCCTCCTCCGTGCCGGGGCTGGGTTCGCCCAGCCAGCCCATTCCCGACGCGACGGCCGCCATGATGGGCGTCGCCAGGAACGCACCGACGACGCCCAGCACCGCGGTCCCCGCACCCACGCCCAGCAGCACGGCAAGGGGATGCAGGCTCAGCGACCGGCCTATCAGCACGGGGTACAGGATGTTGCCCTCCACCTGCTGAACGATCGTCGCGATGGCGATGGCCCACAGGAAACCCGACACGCCGTTGGTCGAGAGCGCGACGAGCGCCGCGATGACGCCCGCGAGGATGGCCCCGATGGTCGGGATCAGCGACAGCACGAAGGTCATCACCCCCAGCGGCAGCCACAGCGGCACTCCCACGATCCACAGGCCGATGCCCACGCCGATGCCGTCGATGGCCGACACCATCACCTGGCTGCGGATGAACATCTTGAGCGTGTCCCAGGCCCGCACGCCCCCCTCGTGCCAGCCCTCGCGGCGCTCGATGGGCACGAAGCGCATGCACCCACGCCAGAACCCGTCGCCGTCCATCAGCAGGTAGATCAGCATCATCAGCACCAGCAGCATGCCGCCGACGACGCTGGTCACGAGGGACGCCACCGACAGCACCCCCGACCCGACGCGCCCGGCGATCGATCCGAAGTCCTCCTTCAGGTTGTCGGTGCCGCTCTGGATGGCGTTCTGAAGGTCGGCGTCCTTTACCCCGAGATCGCGCAGCACACCCGGGATCTTGGCGATGCCCTCCTCCACCTGGCCGACCATGGTGCTGGTCTGGTTGACGATCTGGGGAGCGATCACGAGCACAACCGCGGCGATGATGCCGAGCGTGCCCAGCACGGTGACGAGCGCGGCCACCGCCCCGGGAAGCCGCAGGCGGCGCTTCAGAAACGTCGCGACCGGCTCGAGCAGGGCGGTGAGCAGCACCGCGATGGCGAACGGCAGCAACACGAACGAGAGCAACCGCCACCCGATGAGCGCCCCGTACAGGACGAGGCCGATGATCCCGAGGTACGCGGCGACCGTTGCCGTGGCCCGCAGGTCCACCTGCCGGTCGCGAGACGGGGGTGTCGGCGTGGTCGGAGGCGACGTCACGCCGGGAACCTACCCGGCGACGCGAGCCGGGGACACACCTCATCCTCGACCCGAGGGTTAACCCTCAGTGGGCGGGTCGGCCTCCCGCGCGCCGCCCCCCGGGACCCCGGGTGGCGGCGGAAAGTCCTGGCCGAGCTGTTCCAGCGCGAGGCGCCCCGCGATCTGCTGCCGGGTGATGGTGCGCTCGGCGCGTCCGCGCCCGAGAAAGCTCACCGCCCACCGCACCAGCGTCGTGAGCTGCCGCTTGAAACCGATGATGTAGAACAGGTGGACGACGAGCCACGCCAGCCACGCCGAGAAGCCGGACAGGCGGATGCGGCCGCGCGACGCCACCGCGCTGAAGCGCGAGATGGTCGCCATCGACCCTCTGTCGCGGTAGACGAACGGCGGCCGCTGCTCGGAGGGCGTGCCCGTTGCCGACGCCGCGTCGTCACGGATGAGCCGGGCGGCGTGTTTGGCCTCCTGGATGGCGACCTGGGCGACGCCCGGCAGGTTGTTGAGCGACGCGAGGTCGCCCACGACGAACACCTCGGGGTGGCCGGGTAGGCTGAGGTCCGGCAGCACCTTCACGCGGCCCGCGCGGTCGAGTTCGGCGCCCGACTGCCGCGCCAACGTCGCCCCCAGCGGGTTGCCGCTCACGCCGGCCGCCCAGATCTTGCACGCGCACGGAATGCGGGTGCGGGCGCCGTCCGCCGTTTCCAGCTCGACGCCGTGCTCGTCGATGTCCACGACCCTGCTGTTGAGGCGTACGTCGACGCCCATGGTCTCCAGGTGTTCGCGCGCCGCCCCGCTGAGGCGGTGACCGAACTGGGGCAGCACCCTGTCGACGGCGTCGACCAGGATCACACGCGCGTCGCCGGGGTTCACGCGCCGGAAATCGCGGCGCAGGGTGCGGCGCGAGAGCTCGGCGATCTGCCCGGCCATCTCCACGCCCGTCGGACCGGCCCCCACCACCACGAACGTCAGCTGGCGTTCGCGTTCGGCCTCGTCGGCCACGACCTCGGCCATCTCGAACGCGCCGAATATGCGCCCACGGAGCTCGAGCGCGTCGTCGATGCTCTTCATGCCCGGCGCGAACGTTGCGAAGTGGTCGTTGCCGAAGTAGCTCTGCCCCGCCCCGGCCGCCACGATGAGGTAGTCGTACTCGGTGCGCTCCGTGTGTCCGCGCAGCGTGGACGTGACGGTGCGGGCGTGCATGTCGACGGCGGTCACCTCGCCCAACAGCACCGTGGCGTTGCCCTGGCGGCTCAGCACCTCGCGCGTGCTCGGGGCGATCTCGCCCTGCGACAGGATGCCCGTCGCCACCTGGTACAGCAATGGCTGGAACAGGTGGTGGGTGGTGCGGCCGATCAGCGTCACGTCCAGGTCGTCGCGGCGCAGGGCCTTGGTGGCGAAGAGGCCGCCGAAGCCCGACCCGATCACGGCCACGTGCGGGCGGTCGCGGGTCGCGGGGATGCGCGGGTACCGGCCGGCGCGTGGCTCCGTCACTAGAAGTCCAGGAGATCGCCCAGCATGGAGCGCTTGCTCTTCTTCTTCTTGTACTTGTGCTCGTACTCGTCGTCACGCCACTCGCGCCGCTCCGGCTCGCGGTCGCGCCACGCGCGGTCCGGCGGGGGGCCGGGGTCGCGCGGCGGGGCGGGCGCGGCGGGAGCCCCCTCCAGATCCAGCAGTCGTTCCAGCTCGCCGCGGTCGAGGAAGATGCCCCGGCAGCCGGTGCACTGGTCGACGATCACCCCGCCGCGTTCGTAGCTGGTCATCGCCTCGCGGCACTTGGGACATGTCAGGCCGGTCTGCGGGGACATCTGCGGGCTCCTTCGCGTGCGGACGTCCCTCCATGATAGGCAACCCTCCGCCCGCCGGCGGGCCGCGCCGGGCGGCCCGCCACGCCGGCGCCCGGGTAACGTTCGGCCCATGTCCAAGGTCCTTCAGTCCCTCCCGGCCGGCGAGCGCGTCGGCATCGCCTTCTCCGGCGGCCTCGACACGTCGGTCGCCGTCGCGTGGATGCGCGAGCACGGTGCCGTCCCCTGCACGTACACGGCCGACCTGGGCCAGTACGACGAGCCGGACATCGCGTCGGTGCCGGGCCGGGCCATGGCGTACGGGGCGGAGATCTCGCGCCTTGTCGACTGCAAGGACCTGCTGGTGCAGGAGGGCCTGTCGGCCATCGCGTGCGGCGCGTTCCACATCCGCTCCGGCGGCAAGACCTACTTCAACACCACTCCGCTCGGGCGGGCCGTCACCGGGACGCTCCTGGTGCGTGCCATGGCCGATGACGACGTGTCGATCTGGGGCGACGGCTCGACGTACAAGGGCAACGACATCGAGCGGTTCTACCGCTACGGCCTGCTGGCCAACCCGGCGCTGCGCGTCTACAAGCCGTGGCTCGACCATGCGTTCGTCACCGAGCTGGGCGGCCGGCACGAGATGAGCGCGTGGCTGTCTGAGCGCGACCTGCCGTACCGCGACAGCCAGGAGAAGGCGTACTCGACCGACGCCAACGTCTGGGGGGCCACGCACGAGGCCAAGCACCTGGAGCACCTCGACACGTCCATGGAGATCGTGGAACCCATCATGGGCGTCCCGTTCTGGGACGAGGACGTGCTGATCGCCGCCGAGAACGTCACGGTGCGCTTCGAGGGCGGGGCACCCGTGGCCATCAACGGCGACGACTTCCGCGGCGACGCGGTGGCCCTGGTGCGCGCGGCAAACACCATCGGCGGCCGCCACGGCCTGGGCATGAGCGACCAGATCGAGAACCGCATCATCGAGGCCAAGAGCCGGGGCATCTACGAGGCGCCCGGCATGGCGCTGCTGCACATCGCGTACGAGCGCCTGCTGAACGCCATCCACAACGAGGACACCGTCGCCCAGTACCACACCGAGGGCCGCAAGCTGGGTCGCCTGCTGTACGAAGGGCGCTGGCTCGATCCGCAGTCCCTGATGATCCGCGAGGGCATGCAGCGTTGGATCGCCTCGGTCGTGACCGGTGAGGTCACGCTGCGCCTGCGCCGCGGCGACGACTACACGGTGCTCGACACCCGCGGCGAGGGTTTCAGCTACCAGCCCGAGCGCCTGTCGATGGAGCGCACCGAGGATGCCGCGTTCGGCCCGGTCGACCGCATCGGCCAGCTGACGATGCGCAACCTGGACATCGCCGACTCGCGCACCCGCCTTGAACAGTACGCCCAGCGCGGCATGCTGGGCGCCGGCGCCGCCCGCCTGGTGAGCGGCGTCGAGCAGGGCCAGGCCGGCGAGATCGCCGCCGGGACCCCGCAACCGCCGGACGTGGAGTCGCTGGACGACGCCGCCATGGAGTTCGGCGCCGACTAGGGCTGCGGGCCGCCCGCGCGGGCCCGCGCGAGCACGCGGCGGGCCTCGCGCAGGTGCAGTTCCTCCGCCATGGCGCCGTCCACGGTGAGCACGCCCGCGTCCGGGTGGGCGGCGAACGCGTCGACGATGCGGCGGGCCCGGGCGACGTCGTCGTCCGACGGGGAGAACGCCGCATTCGCGGCGGCGATCTGGCCCGGGTGGATGAGCGTCTTGCCGTCGAAGCCCATCGCGGCGGCCTGCCGGCACTCGCAGGCGAGGCCCTCGGGGTCGCCGGTGTCGTTGAAGACACCGTCCAGCACGTCGACGCCGGCGGCCCGGGCGGCCATCACGCACGCCCCGAGGGCGTGCAGGAGGGGCGTCCGCCCGGGCACCCGGGCCGCGCGCAGCTCAGAGGCGAGGTCGTTGGTGCCCACCACCAGGGCCCTCACCCGGGGCGACGCCGCGATGGCGGCGGCGTCGAGCACCCCGGCGGGGGTCTCGATCATGGCCCAGATCGCCACGTGCGGGGCGGCCCCGGCGGCGTCCACCGCGTGCGCCGCGGCGTGCGCCTCGGCCGCGGACCCCACCTTCGGCACGACCACGTCGGCGGCGCCCGCCTCGACGACGGCGCGCACGTCGTCAGGGAACCACTCCGTGCCGAGCCCGTTGACCCTGACCGCCACGCGCCGCGCCCCGTAGCCCCCCGACTCGACGGCGCCCACCGCCGCCTCGCGCGCCTCCGCCTTGCGTGCGGGGGCGACACCGTCCTCGCAATCGATGATGAGCGCATCGCACGGCAGGCCGCGGGCCTTCTCGAGCGCCCGCTCGTTCACGGCGGGTACGAACAGCACCGACCGGAGCACCGGGTGTGATGCGGCGTCATCCACCCGGCGAGGATACGCCCGGCGGCGGCCCGCACCGCACTACCCGGACGAGGGGTGACGGGACACGGGCGACCGGCGTATGAAACACACCGAGGCCATGCCGACGACCTTCCCGTCCCGCGTGAGGAGCCCAACGCCGTGAACCGACGCCGCACCGCCGCCATCGCCGTCCTCGTCACCGCCGTGGCCGCGTGCACCGCGGCGACCGCCCCCGCGGCACCCGCGTTGCGGGTCACCACGGCCACCACCGGACCGCCGGTTGTCGGCACGGCCGGGACGGTGCGGGTGACCGTGCGCAACCCGTCCAGGATGCGGGCGACCCGCGTGGTGGTGCGCGTCTCCGGACCCCCGTCCGTGCGCGTGCGGCCCGTGCGGAGGGCGGTCGGGACCATCGGTGCCCGGCGGGCCCGCACGGTCACGGTGCGGGTAACGCCCCGGACGACGGCCGGCCTCCGGGCCGCGCTGCGCGTGACGGCCTCCGCCGCCCGCTTCCGCCCGGCCACGGCAGTGCGTCGGTTGGCCCGCACTCCCGCCCCGGGCGGTGGCGGAGCCCCCGCCGACCCGTTCCTGGGCCGTGTGTTCACCCACTTCGACGCCGGCGTCACGGGCGCCATCCCCCCATCGTACGAGGCGGTGGTGTTCACGAACCCCGGGTGGGCGTACTGGGGCATGCCGGACGGCGGCCTGCCCACGTGTTCATCCCGCACGGGCGTTCTCGCCGCCGACGCCACCGCGAAGGAGGGGTGCGTGCCGTACACGTACGACGCCGCAACCAAGCGCCTGACCATCGACGGCACGCCCGTCACGGTGGGCGCCGCCTCCGACGGCGACGCCGTCCTGACCATCAACGGGGGAGCGTTCCTCGACGTCCCGGTGGTGCCCAAGGGCGCGCGGTACAACGTCACGCTGCTGTACACGTACGTGTACGGGTTCTACCCGAACCAGTCCGTGACCCGGCGATGGCTCACGTTCTCGCCCGACGGGAGGTTCGTCAACGCCGCCCTGACGCTGGGCTCGTCCGGCGTGGGCGATTTCCAGACCAGCTACGCGGCGGCGCCGCCCGACACGCGCGGCGCGTACGAGTTCACGGCACCCGGACAGCTGACGCTCACGTACGACGACGGCACCGTGTCGCGGCGCACGGCGGTCGCCGCGTTCGCGCCCGGTCCGGGGCAGGCCTATGACCCCTGGAAGAACTGGATGGTGCTCGACGGCGCCTCGTACAACGGCGACGTCGACTAGGGGGACCCCTCGCCGCCACCGCGCAGCGCCGCGATGAGCTGGGCCTTGGTCATGCGCGACCGGCCCTTCACGTCCAGCTCCCGCGCCTGGCCCATCAGCTCGTCCTTCGTGCGGTCCTCGTACGGGCGGCTGTCGTGGTCGATGGTGCCGGCAAGCTGCGCGTTGGCGATACGCGCGGCCTTCTCCTTGCTGGCGCCGTCCCCCCGCAGCGCGTCGTAGATCTCCCGCCACCTGTCGCGATCCGGCGGCACGGTGCCCCCCCTCGTGTATGGTGCCGTCGCTGCTGCCGTACCCGCGCGGTCCGCGGGCTACTCGGCGCCGCCGGGCCGGTGACGGCGCGAGGCGGCGACGACGGCGGTGAGGGTCTCCGCTGCGCGCTCCAGCGCGTCGGCCCCCACCTCGGACCCCACGGCGTCGGCCCACGCGTGCTGGCCGTCGCGGAGGCGCCCGAGCGTGCGCCGGCCCCGGTCGGTGGGCTCCAGCAACCGGGCCCGGCGGTCGTCGGGGTTGTCCACGTACCGCGCCCAGCCGCGCTCCACCAGCACGTCCGCCACGCGCTGAACGCTCTGGCGCGCCAGCCCCAGCCCCACCCGGCGGGCGATCTGCGACACCGTGAGCGGCTGATCCCGCGTCGCGCCGAGCACCTGCCACCACGCCGGCGTGAGACCCGCCGGCGCGGCGATGTCGCGGGCGGCCGCCAGGAACTCCCCGTCAACTCGAAGACGGGCAGGACCAGCGCGGTGAGCGCGTCGCCCTCCGGCGCGCGACGGCCCGCGTTCACGCCTCACCGCCCTGGAGCGCCTCGAAGTACCGCCGCTCACCGGTGGTGAACAGCCCGTACCACGCGTCGATGACGGGCTCCGGGAACAGGCCGATGGCGCGGAACACCGCCGCGGCGAAGTCCACCGGCATGGCGCCCGGGGCGGTGATGACGCCGTCGTCGGACACCGTGCGCGCCTCGACGTAGCGGCCGGCCCCCGCGTAGCCGCTGGACGCCAGGAACTCCGGCGCGTTGCTGGTGTGGGCCACGCCGTCCAGCATCCCTGCGCGCGCGAGCCCCAGCGTCGCCCCGCAGATGGCGGCAACGGGCACGCCGGCGGCGCGCATGGCGGACGCGGTGCGCAGCGCCTGCCCATGCCCCCCCTCCCACGTGTTGGCGCCCGGCAGCACCAGCGCGGCGATGGAGCCGGGGTCGGCGTCCCCGATGCGGCCGTCCACGTCGACGCGCATCCCCCCGAGCGTCGTCACCGGCCCGCCGTCCTCGCTCAACGCCCGCGTCCGGAACCGGCCCGGCGCCTGCGCCTCGGCCGTGGCCACACCTCCCAGGATGTGCCCGTACTCCCAGTCCGCCATCGTGTCGGTGGCGTACAGCACGACGTCGCGCATCACGGCCCCTCCCGTTCGACAGTGTGTTGTCAATCCCACGCCAATTCGACAGCACACTGTCAACTAGATCAGGTCAGTCGCGGATCGAGCGCTGGTAGAAGAGGACCGCCAGCGGCGCGCAGACCGCGACGATCCCCACGATCCAGATGAGCGTGTACGCCACCGGGTGCCGTAGCGGGAACGACGGGTCGGGCCCGAACTCGCCGTGGGGGTTGCCGTACAGGCGGCGCAGGGCCTCCGCCATCGACGTGACGGGGTTCCACTCCGCGATGGGCTTGAGGACACCGGGGAGCGTGCTGATCGGGACGAACGTGCTGGCGATGAACGTCACGGGAAAGATCGCCGCGAAGCCCACGCCCTGCACCGCCTCGGGCGTCGGCAGCATGCTGCCCATCAGGATCCCCACCCAGATCACGGCGAACAGGAACGCGATCATCAGGCCGTACCCGGCCACGGCGTCGACCACGCCGGTGTGCACGCGCCAGCCGACGATCAGCCCGCAGACGGACATCAGCGCGATCGGCAGGAGCCCGCGGACCAGGTGCGACAGCGCATGACCGCCCAGGATGGCCGAGCGCGCCATGGGCAGGCTGCGGAACCGGTCGATCGCCCCGTTCTTGCGGTCGGACGCCAGGCTCATGGCCACGCCGAACGAGCCGAACACGAGCGTCTGGGCGAAGATGCCGCCCATCAGGAACTCGCGGTACGAGCCGCCCGCCACCGGGATCGCGCCGCCGAACACGTACGCGAACAACAGCGTGAACATCACGGGCTGGAGCGTGACGTCCGCCAGCGCCTCGGGCTCGCGCCGCATGTGCAGGAAGCCGCGGCGGGCGATCACCCACATGTCCGACAGCGCGCCGCCGCTGCGCGCGGGGCGGGCGTCAGCGGCGGTCGTCATCGCCGTCCTCCTGTTCGATGTGGGCACCGGTGAGGGTGAGGAACACGTCGTCCAGCGTCGGCCGGGTGAGACCGATGTCCTCCACCTCGACGCCGTCGGCGTCGAGGCGCCGTGCGAGCTCGGCCACCGCGGAGGCCCCTCCGCCGGTCGGGGCGCGCAGCGTGCGCCCGTCGCCGTCGGCGTGGGCGTCCTCCCCGGCCACGTCGGCCAGCACGCGCAGGGCGTCGCCGCGCCGCGCGGGGTCGGCGACGGTGAGGGCCAGCTGCGCCCCGCCCACCTGCCTCTTCAGCGACGCCGCGTCGCCGCGGGCGATCACCCGGCCGTGGTCGATCACCACGATGTCGTCGGCCAGCCGGTCGGCCTCCTCCAGGTACTGCGTGGTCAGCAGGATCGTCGTGCCCTCCGCGACGAGCGTGTCGAGCACGTCCCACAGCTCGTTGCGAGCGCGCGGATCGAGGCCCGTGGTGGGCTCGTCCAGGAACAGCACCTCGGGTCGCGCGACCAGCGTCGCGGCCAGGTCGAGCCGGCGCCGCATGCCGCCCGAGTACGTCTTCACCAGGCGGTCGCCCGCGTCGACCAGCGAGAACTGCTCGAGCAGCTCGTCGGCCCGTCCGGTCGCCTCCCCGCGGGGCAGGTGGTGGAGGCGACCGATCATCACCAGGTTCTCGCGGCCGGTCAGCACGCCGTCGACGGTCGCATCCTGCGCCGCGAGCCCGATGATGCGGCGCACGGACTGCGGATCGGCGGCGACATCGAGGCCACCCACGTGCGCGTGCCCTCCGTCGGCGTCGGTGAGGGTCGTGAGGATGCGGACGGCCGTCGTCTTCCCCGCCCCGTTCGGGCCGAGCAGCCCGCACACGCTTCCCCGCGGCACGTCGAAGCTCACGCCGTCGAGCGCCGCCTTGTCGCCGTACCGCTTCACCAGCCCGTCCGCGCGTATCGCGTCGTCCACAGGTCGCCTCCCCTCGTCATCCCGGCACTATCTCACGCCCCCCTGACTTGTTTCAACCGTGGTAATATTTCTTTCGTTGTAACGAGTGGATCGGGGCATGGGCGAGCTCACCACTGGT
The DNA here is from genome assembly GCA_020438485.1 of Thermoleophilia bacterium. Lineage (GTDB taxonomy): Bacteria > Actinomycetota > Thermoleophilia > Miltoncostaeales > Miltoncostaeaceae > JAGQUM01. The sequence continues at coordinate 43,691 of JAGQUM010000003.1, forward strand.
CTGCGGGCCGCGAAGAAGGCACGCACGCGCGACTCCATCGCGTCCGCCGCGCTGCCGTTGTTCCTCGCTCGCGGGTTCGACGTGGTGACGCTTGCGGAGATCGCCGCCGCCGCCGACGTGTCGGTGAAGACGGTCCTCAACCACTTCGGCTCGAAGGAGGACATCTACCTCGACCGGTCGCCGGCGATCGTCGCCGGCGTCCGTGACGCGGTCGCGCAGGGCGCGTTGGACGGGCGCGTGACGCTGGCTCCGCTGCGGCGGCTGCTCAGCGACAACCGGATGCCCGGCACCGGAGTGGGTTGGGATGCCCTGGACGACCCCGGGCATTACGCGCAGGTGGCCCGGTTCATGTCGACGATGCTGGCCTCGCGCGTCCTGACCCTGCGCTGGCACGCCATGTTCGACGACGTGCGCGGTGCCGTCGGCGGCGCGCTGACGGCGGGCGGGCTGGCTCCGCAGCGCGACGTCTCGCTGCTGGCCGCGATGATCACGGCGGTCGTGGCGGAGTCGAACCGCGTCGTCGTCGGCCACCTGATGTCCGGCGCGCCCCGCGCCACCGTTGAGGCCGATGCCCGGGCGCTGGTCGCCGACGGGCTCGACCGCGTGGCGCGCGCGTTCCCCGACCTCGTCGCCGGCGGCTGAACGCCGCCGGCGCGCGGACCTACTGCTTGCTGTACGGGATGCCGTCGGCGGCGGGGGCCCGCGGACGCGCCAGCACACCGGCCACGGCGATGAGCGTCAGCACGTACGGCAGGGCCTCGAACAGTACGGCGGCCGATTCGGAGTAGACCTGCAGGCGCTGTGCGAGCGCCCCCGAGAAGCCGAACAGCAGGCACGCGGCGAGCGCACCCTTCGGCTTCCAGTTGCCGAAGATCATGGCGGCCAGCGCGATGAAGCCCCGCCCCGCCGTCATGTTCTCGTTGAACGACCCCAGGTAGCCGATGGACAGGAACGCACCGCCCAGCGCCGCGAGCGCCCCCGAGATGAGCACGCCGTAGTACCGGGTGCGATACACCGAGATGCCCAGCGTGTCGGCTGCGCGGGGGTGCTCGCCGACCGCCCGCAGTCGCAGGCCGAAGCGCGTCCTGAAGATCACGACGGAGGACACCACCACCAGCGCGAGCGCCACCCAGACCAGCAGGTTCTGGGATCCGATCGCGTCGCCCAGGAACGGGACGCCGTCGAGGAAACCGAGTGTGACGTCGGGGACGTGCGGAATCCCCTCGGGCGTCCCCTCGGGCCCGTACACGTCGACGAACAGGAACCCGGTGAGGCCGAGGGCGAGGAAGTTGATCGCCATGCCGCTCACGATCTGGTCGGCCCGGAAGTGGATCGACCACACGCCATGGATCAGCGCCAGGACCAGGCCGGCGCCGACCGCCGTGAGCACCCCCACGACCCACGAACCGGACTTCTCGGCACCCAGCAGCCCGAAGAACGCCCCCGCCAGCATCATCCCCTCGAGGCCCACGTTGACCACGCCGGGGCGCTCGGAGAAGACCCCGGCGATCGACGCGAAGATCAGCGGCGTCGCCTGGCGCAGCATCGCGGCGAAGAGCGCGCTCCAGATGACCACGGCCTCCAGGTTGGTCACGCTCGAGCGCGTCGCGGCGACGCCCAGCACGGCGCACAGCACGCCGAGCGCCAGCGCGACCCAGCCGAGGCGCCTCAGGCCCGCACGGATGGGCACGGCGGCCAGGCCCACGGCCGCCACTCCCAGGACGACCGGGAGGACGGGCGTGCGCGCGGTGAATGGGGGCAGGGCCACGAGCGCGGCCGCCAGCGCCACCGCCACGGCGGCCACGCCGAACGCCTTCGGGCCGCGCGGCACGCGGGCCGAGGCCCAGCCTGCCAGCCTCCGCGACCACGGCGGGGAGTCGGCGGCGAACCGCAAGGCCACGGTGTCGGATATCGCGGGGGCAGCCTGGGCGGGCGCCGACGAGCGGTGCAGGAACCCGAAGCGCGGCACCGGCAGCCGCTTGCTGCGCCACAGGGCCAGCAGCACCACGTCGATACCGATGAACAGCAGCACGAGCCCCTGGATGATCAGCGTCAGGTTGCCCGCCAGCTGGGGCGCGATGATGGTGGCGTCGATGCTGCGCGAGGACGTGCCGTACAGCAGCGCGCCGAACAGCAGCGACGCGAACCCGACGCCGATAGCGCTGTTGCGCCCCAGCAGGGCCACGGCGATACCCACGAAACCGACGGTCGAAGTGCGGATGTCGAGCGTGCCGATGCGGTACTGCCAGCCCAGTACGTCCATGGCGCCGCCGAGGCCCGCGAAGCCGCCGGAGATGGCCATGGCCGTGAAGTAGCTGCGGGGCACGTTGATGCCGCCGTAGCGCGCCGCCTCGGGGTTGCGGCCGACGGCCCTCACCCGAAAGCCCAGCGTGGTCCGGGCCAGGATCAGGAAGTAGACGACGAGCGCCGCGACGGCAAGGAAGAAGCCCACGTGAAGGCCCTGCAGCTCGGCGTCGCCCCAGAACACGGGGATCTTGGCGCCCGCCACGATGTCGGCCGAGATCGGCACGGACTTGTCGGTGTCGTTTTGCAGCGGGCCGCCCAGCCCGAACAGATACATGCCGCCGAAGATCGCGATCCAGTTGAGCATGATGGTCGTGATGACCTCGTGGGCACCGACGGTGGCCTTGAGGATTCCGGCGATCCCGCCCCACAGCGCACCGGCCAGCGCGGCGAGCAGGATGGCGAGCACGACGTGCATGCCGTGGTTCATGCCGGCGAACGCGCCGCCGAACCACACGGACGCCACCGCACCGACGGTCCACTGGCCCTGCCCGCCGATGTTGAACAGCCCGCAGCGGAACGCGAACGCCACGGCCAGGCCGGTGAAGGCGAGCGTGGTCGCGATCAGCAACGTCTGCTGCAGGTTGTAGACGGCGAACTCGCGGTCGTCCGCGCTGAGGAACGGGTTGAACCAGCTGAGTCCCGTGCCGTCCCAGATGCCCTTGTAGACCTTGATGGGGTTGCTTCCCACCGCCAGCACCACGAGGCCCGCGGCGAGGAACGCCAGGATCGTCGTGGCGATCGACGTGACCGCGCCGCTCAGCGCGCCCAGACGCCGGCGCTGGCGCGGGCCGGGAATACCGGAGGCGTCAGGGCCCGGCGTGGGCGCCTGCGGGGCGGGGGTCTCGGTGCTCACGGGCGGTTCTCCTCCCCCTCGCCGTCGGCGGCGTGCCGGGGCGCGGAGTCCGGCGTGGCGCCGTCGCCCCCGCCCAGCATCGCCATGCCCAGCTCCCCGCGGTCGGCCCCCGACGGGAACTCGCCCGCGATGCGCCCTTCGAACAGCACCAGGATGCGGTCGGCCAACGACAGCACCTCGTCGAGCTCCAGGGACACCAGCAGCACGGCGCGCCCCTCGTCGCGTTCGGCCACCAGCCGTCTGTGGACGTACTCGATGGCGCCGACGTCGAGGCCGCGGGTGGGCTGCGATGCCACCAGCACCCGCGGGTCGCGGCTGACCTCGCGGGCGATGATGACCTTCTGCTGGTTGCCGCCCGACAGCGATGACGCCGGGGTGTTCACGTCGCCGCCGCGCACGTCGAACTCGGCCAGGAGCGGCTCGGCCATCCTGCGCATCGCGCGGGGCGAGAGGATTCCGCGACGTCCCACCGGCGGCTTGTCGAAGTCGTGGAGCGCGACGTTCTCGGCCAGCGTGAAGGGCATCACCAGGCCGCGGTGCTGGCGGTCGGTGGGGATGTGACCGACGCCGGCGTCCAGCGCGTCGGCCGGGCTGCGGCCCGCCAGCTCGGTGCCATCCACGACGATCGACCCGGACGCGGGGGCGATGAGGCCGGTGATGGCGTCGATCATCTCGCCCTGGCCGTTCCCGTCGACGCCGGCGATCGCGACGATCTCCCCGGCGTTCACGGTGAACGACACACCGTCCACCGCGCGCACGCCCCGGTCGTCGTCGACCACCAGGTCGGTGACCGTGAGTACCGGCTCGCCGGGCGCCGCCGGCGTCTTGTCGACGCTCAGGTTGACGTCGCGTCCCACCATGAGAGCGGCCAGCGAGTCCTGCGTCGCACCCTCGGTGCGGACGGTCTCGACGCTCTGGCCGCGGCGCAGCACGGTGACGCGGTCGGCGACGTCGAGGATCTCGTTGAGCTTGTGCGTGATGAACACGACCGACGTGCCCTGGTCGGTGAGCCCGCGGACGATGCCGATGAGCTCGTCGATCTCCTGCGGCGTCAGCACGGCCGTCGGCTCGTCGAGGATCAGGATGTCGGCACCGCGGTACAGGGCCTTCAGGATCTCGACGCGCTGCTGCTGGCCGACGGTGATGTCCTCGACCATGGCCTCGGGGTCGACGCGCAGGTTGAAGCGCTGGGAGATGGCCCGTACCTTCGCGACGGCCTCCCGCATGTCGAGCAGGCCCGCGTGGGAGGGCTCCATCCCCAGCACGATGTTCTCGGCCACGGTCATCACGGGCACCAGCATGAAGTGCTGGTGCACCATCCCGATGCCGCGGGCGATCGCGTCGCCCGGCCCGGTGATGCGCACCCTCTCGCCGTTGATTCGGATCTCGCCCTCGTCGGGCTCGAGGAGCCCGAACAGGACGTTCATCAGCGTGGACTTACCCGCCCCGTTCTCGCCGAGCAGGGCGTGCACCTCCCCCTTGCGCAAGTCGAAGTGCACGTGGTCTGACGCCACGAGCGCGCCGAAGCGCTTGACGATGCCGCGCAGTTCCAGGACCGGTGGCCCCGACGCGGGGGGCGTCGGGGCGCGGTCCGGCGGGGCGGGGGGCGTGTCCATTCGGGTCAGACCCCCGCGCGGTGCCTAGGAGACGGTCGTGGGGATGTCCTTGATCTCCCCGTTGATGATCTTCTCCTTCAGGCCGTTGACCTCGTCGACCAGCTCCTTCGGGACCTTCGGCGAGATCTTGCCGAGGGCCACGCCATCGCTCTTGAGGTCGTACAGCTTGTCGCCGCCCGTGAAGTTGCCGTCCACGACGTCCTTGGCGCTGTCGTAGACCGCCGTGTCCACGCGCTTGACGGCGCTCGTGAGGATGTGGTCGCCCAGGTCGGACTGGTCGCGGTCCACGCCGACGCCCCAGACACCCTTCTCCTTCGCGGCGCTCAGCGCGCCGAGGCCGCAGCCGCCGGCCACCTGGAACACCACCTGCGAGCCCTGCTGGATCTGGTTGAGCGCCAGTTCCTTGCACTTGTCCTGGGCCACGAACTCCTGGGAGTAGCCGATGAGGACCTTGGTCTTGGGGTTGGCGGCCAGCGCGCCGGCCTTGTACCCGGCGATGAAGATCTCCACCGTGGGGATCTTCATGCCGCCGACCGCGCTGATGACCGGCGCGTTCTTGTTCTTCTCCTCGGCCATCTTCGCGGCCATGTACCCGATCAGGTAGCTGTTCTCGTTGGTCGCGAACGTCAGCCCGCGGACGTTCTTGGGCTTGTGCTTCAGGCCCGCCTGCGAGAAGTCCACGATCGCGAAGTTCTGCTTGGGGAACTTGGTGGCCACCGTGTCGATGCCGTCGGCCATCAGGAAGCCCACGCCGATGGACAGGCTGGTCTTCTTACGCGCAAGGGTCGTCAGGTTCGGGATGTAGTCGCCGGCGGCCGCCGACTCGATCGGGGATCCCTTGACGCCCAGCTCGCTCTCTGCGCGCTCGAGGCCCTCGAGCGCCGCCTGGTTGAAGGAGCGGTCGTTGAACTTGCCCACGTCGGAGACGAGGCCGACCGTGACGTCGGACCCGTCGCCCCCGCCGGCGGTGTTGCCCCCGGAGGAGGTTTTGTTGTCGTCTCCGCCGCAGGCCGCCACCCCCAGCGCGAGCGCGGCCGACGCCGCGGAAACCGCCAGTGTGACGCCGAATCGCCGTGCCCTCATGCGTGCTCCTTCGATCTCGATCGGACCCGCGAAAGTGCGGACTGCGCGGGTTTCCACCCCGATGCTGTGCGTGTGCTGTGCTTATACATGCGCTCCCGGTCGGCAGTAACCCCCGGCGCGGCGGGGGCGCTCACGACGTGACCCGGGCGATCACGCGCGGCGCGGAGGAGGCCGGACCCGTCCCCACGTCGACGGCGCCGGTGAACGCCGCGAGACCCGCCTGCAGGAGGGTCTCGTTGTCGGCGTGCAGCGTGGCGACGCGCTGGCCGCGGGTGACGCGCTGCCCCTCGGAGACGTGCAGCGTGACGCCCGCCCCCGGGCTCACCGGGTCCTCCTTGCGCGCGCGCCCGGCCCCGGCCCTCCACGCGGCTACGCCGACGGGCAGCGCGTGGATGCGCGCCACCACGCCGTCACGCTCGGACGCGACGTCGTGGGCCAGCCGGGCGACCGGCAGGGACGCGTCGGGGTCCCCGCCCTGCGCCCGCACCAGGGCCCGCCACGCATCCATCGCGCGGCCGTCGTCCAGGGCCCGGGCCGGGTCGGCGTCGACCCCCGCCAGGGCCAGCATCTCGCCGGCGAGCGCCAGCGTCACCTCGCGGACGTCGTCCGGGCCGCCGCCCGCGAGGACATCCACGGACTCCGCCACCTCCAGGGCGTTGCCGACCGCGCACCCCAGCGGGGCGTCCATACCGGTGAGAACCGCCACGGCGCGGACGCCGTGATCGGAGCCCAGGCGCACCATGGTTCGGGCCAGCTCCTCCGCCCGGCCACGGTCCGTCATGAACGCCCCCTCCCCCACCTTCACGTCGAGCACCAGGCCGTCCGTGCCCTCGGCGATCTTCTTGCTCATGATGGAACTCGCGATGAGCGGGATCGACTCGACCGTCGCGGTGACATCGCGCAGCGCGTACAGCAGGCGATCCGCCGGGGCCAGGTCGTCGCCGGCGGCGCAGATGGCGGCGCCGACGTCGCGCAGCTGGGCCACGAACTCGGCGGTGCCAAGCGCCGTGCGAAACCCGGGGATGGCCTCGAGCTTGTCGAGCGTGCCGCCGGTGTGGCCGAGCCCGCGCCCCGACAGCTGCGGTACCGCCACGCCGCACGCGGCGACGAGCGGGCAGAGCGGGAGAGAGATCTTGTCCCCCACGCCGCCGGTCGAGTGCTTGTCGACGCACGGGCGACCCACGCCCGACAGGTCGAGGCGTCCGCCCGACGCGATCATCGCGTCGGTCCACGCCGACAGCTCCCGCGCGCCCATGCCGCGGAAGAAGATGGCCATGCACAGCGCCGACGCCTGCTCGTGGGCGACCTCGCCGCGCGTGTACGCGTCGATGAACCAGCGGATCTGATCGTCGGAGAGCGCGCGCCCGTCGCGTTTGGCGCGGATGACGTCGACCGCCGTGTCCATGCGGCCGAGCATAGCCCGGTCCCACGGGTCGCACGGGGGTCCTTCGTGCCGCGGCTGTGACGGGAGCGTGCCGCCTTCGTGACGAGCTGCGGTGATCGCTGGGACGGCCGGGCGGGAGCTGCTCGATTGAACGCGTCCACTCCCAGCGATCACCGGAGGCCGCCGTGCGCGAGCGCATTCCCCGCCTTATCCCGTGGCTGGTCGCGGTCGCCTGGTCCGCGGTCGGCGCCGCACCCGCCGCGGCGCTGATGCCGCCCGGCACGTCGCTGCGCACCGACGGCCCGGTGGCCCGATTCGGCACGTCCGAGCAGTTTCACTGCCACACATGGCGCGACGGCGACCGCGAGGGGGTCTTCTTCGGCGAGACCGCGTGCGGCACGCTGGTGGCGACTGACGAGGGCCTGTTCGTGCCCGACGACATGCCCGGCGCGAACCCCCTCGACGACGTCGCCGTCCCCTTTACGCCGGTCGCCCAGTCCTCGGGGGGGACGGGCGGCCCGCGCGATCCGTACGCGGTGACGACGGTGGCGATGGCGGGTTCCGGCGTGCGCGTGGAGCAGACCGACACGTACCGGCGCGGCGACTCCGCGGTCGTCACCCGCATCGAGGTCGCGAACGTCGGGGCGGCTGCGCGCTCCCTCACGGTGTTCCGCGCCGCGGACTGCTACGCGGCCGGCGACGACGACGGGTTCGGCTCCCTGGCGCCGGGCTCGGCCACGTGCGTGTCGGGCGGCACGCCCCGCCTCATCGGCCTGCGGGATCTGGGCGGCGGGGCGACGCCGTGGGAGGGCGACAGCCAGGCGATGTGGGGCCTCGTCGCCGCGACGGTGCCGGGGGGCGATCCCCTGGGCCGGCGATGCGCGTGCGGGTCGCGGATCGACAACGCGGTCGCCCTGACGTGGACGCTGCGTCTCGGCTCGGGAGAGCGCCGCACGCTGCGCACGTCCATCGACGTCGGGGCGTCGCTGCCGCCGGGCCCCCTCGGCGTCCGCGAGAACGGCATCCTCGGCATGCCCGACAGCCTGCCGTACGCGGCGCTGGGCGACTCGTACTCCAGCGGGGAGGGCGCCGGCAACCACAACCGCCCGTTCGAGTACCGCTACCTGCCCGGCTCGAACATCCGCGCCAACCGGTGTCACCGGTCCCGGAACGCGTATCCGTTCATGGTCTCCCGTTCCTTGGGCCTCGACCCCGAGACGGAGTTGGCGTTCCGCGCGTGCTCGGGTGCCACGATCTCCAACATCACGACCGACCGCGGGGGGGCGGGCGCGGCGGAGCCCCCGCAGGTCGCCGCCCTCGGGCCCGAGACCCGCCTGGTCACGCTCACCATCGGGGGTAACGACGCGGGTTTCGCCCGCATCGTCGAGAGCTGCCTCACCCCGGCCGCGTGCGACACCGCCAAGGAGGCGGAGGCCGACGCGGCGTACGACCGGCTCGCCGATCGCGTGTCCGAATCGGGGCTGGCGGCGGCGTACCGGGCCATCGCGGCCCGGCGTCGGCCGAGCACGCCCGTGATGGTGCTCGGCTACCCCGACTTCGTCCCGTACTTCCCCACCTGCTCCTCATTCGTGTACGTCGAGGACGCCGAGCGGCAGTGGCTCAGCCTCCAGATCCTTCAGGTCAACGGGCTCATCGCCAAGCGCGCCCGGCAGGCGGGCTTCCGGTTCGTCGACGTCGGCCCCGAGTACCGCAGGTGGAACTCGCCCCACCGGGTCTGCCAGGGCGACGAGTTCGTCAACGGCCTGCGCGGCATGCCCGTGGCGTCCGAGAGCCTTCACCCCAACCGCTTCGGCCATCGCGCGTTCGCCCGCCATGTGCTGACCCAGCCGGAGTTCCTGCGCACGCCGCGGGGTCGCATCCGGGCCGCCGAGCTCGTGCCGCCCGACGGGGACGCGCGGGAGGTGGTCGTCACCCCCGCGACGCCCCGCCGCGTCGAGGTGAACGTGCCCCCCGGCAGCGATACGTTCGTCGTGGTGGGCACGGGCCACGGACCGGTGAGGGTCGGCCTCGTCGACGCGGCCGGGCGACCCGTCGTGACACGCCCCGACGCGCCGCGCAACCTCGGCGCGACGCCCGGAGCCTTCCGCACGGACGACCCGGGGATCGGCACGTCGTTCACGCTCTACCGCGTACCGGGCGGTACGTACGGCGTCGACCTCGCGCTGCCACCCGACGCTGCCCCCGCGTACGTGACGGTGACGGTGACGTCCGATCCCCACGTCAACCGGCCCCCGGTCGCGGTGGCGTCGGGGTGGGTCGACCGCCGCGGACGTCTCCATGCAGACGCGGGTTCAAGCGGGGACCCCGAGTCCCGGTCGGCTCCCCGCGCCGAGTGGGCATTCGGCGACGGCACGCGCGCGGGCGGGGTGACCGCCGCCCATCGGTACCGGCGCCCCGGCAGGTACGCGGCCACGCTCACCGTCACGGACGCGGAGGGCGCCACCGGCCGGCGGACGCTGGTGGTGGACACCACGCGGCGCGCGTTCTTCCGCGTGACGGGGCGGCGCGCCGGACGCCGCCTCACGCTCACCGTATGGTGCACGCCGACGGCGGTGGGGCGATGCGCGGGCACCATCACCGTCGCCGGCCGGCGGCCCGTGTCCGTGGCGGTCGCCCGCGGCTCGCGCGCCCGCCTGGCCGTCGCCGGGGTACGGCCGAACGTCGCCGTCCGCGCGCGCCTGATCGACGGGGCCGTGCGGCGGCCCGGCCTGGCGACGTGGCGGGGCCGGTGGTGACGGCCCCTACGCCCCGGCGCGGGCCGCGACGTCCCCGGGCCCGAACGCGTCGGGGAGCAGCGCGCCCAGCGCCACGGGGTCGCCGTCCTGGTCCAGAAGCATCCCCGCCCCGCCGTGCTCGTACAGCAGCTGCCGGCAGCGACCGCACGGGGCGATGGGCGCGCCGTCGCCCGCCACGATGCTGGCCGCCACCAGACGCCCGCCCCCGGTGGCCATGAGGTCGCTCAGCAGGCCGCATTCCGCGCACAGCGTGAGGCCGAGGCTGGCGTTCTCGACGTTGCAGCCGCGCACCAGGCGCCCGCCGTCGGTGACGGCGCAGGCCCCCACGCGGACATCCGAGTACGGGGCGTACGAGCGGCGGGTCATCGCGCGGGCCTCGTCCCGCAGGCGGGCCCAGTCGACGCCGGTCAACCGCCCCACTCCTCGATGATGCCCGGCACCTCGGCGATGGACGCCGCCGTGCGCCAGTGGGGGTGCTCGTCGGCCTCGGCGTGTTCCAGCGCCCACGTCAGGTGGTAGGGAACGTGGATCCCGTACGCGCCCAGCTCGACGGCGGGCAGGACGTCGGACTTCAGGGAGTTGCCCACCATGCAGAACCGGTCAGCCGAGCCGCCGATGCGCAGGAGCGTGCGGGCGTACGTGGCGGCGTCCTTCTCACTGACCACGTCGACCTGGTCGAACAGGTCTCCCAGCCCCGACGCGGCGATCTTGGACTCCTGGTGGAACAGGTCGCCCTTCGTGACGAGCACCAGCCGGTACCGCTCGGCCAGACCCGCGACGGTCTCGAGGACTCCCTCGATCAGCTCCACCGGGTGCGCCAGGATCTCCTTGCCGAAGCCGATGATCTGCTCGATGCGGCGGCCGTCCACCCGGTGGTCGGTGAGGGCGAGCGCGGTCTCGATCATCGACAGCGTGAAACCCTTCGCCCCGTAGCCGAACAGCTCGAGGTTGCGGCGCTCGGTCTGCAGCAGCGTGGACGACAGGAGCTCCTCGTCGTCGACCCACGGCGCCATGAGTTCGCGAAAGCGCTGCTCGGAGACGTGGAACTGGCCCTCGCTGTGCCAGAGGGTGTCGTCCGCGTCGAGGCCCACGATCTCGATTGCCATGGCGGGAGTGTAGGCCCCGCGCCGGAGGACGTTGCCGCGCCGTATACGGGTCGGCGGCCGTGGGTTACGGTGGGCGCATGACCCTCGACATCGACACCATCCGCCGTGCACCGAAGGTGCTGCTGCACGATCACCTCGACGGCGGCCTTCGCCCCGAGACCATCGTGGAACTGGCCGACGCGGCCGGATACGACGGACTGCCCACCCGCGATCCGGGCGAGTTGCGCGACGCCATCTCGCGCGGCGCGAACCGCAACGACCTGGTGCTGTACCTGGAGACGTTCGCGCATACGGTCGCGGTCATGCAGACCCGCGACGCGATCGAGCGGGTCGCCCGCGAATGCGCCGAGGATCTGGCGGCGGACGGCGTCGTGTACGCCGAGATCCGCTTCGCGCCCGAACTCCATCGCGAGCAGGGCCTGTCGCTGGAAGAGGTCGTCGAGGCGGTGCTGCGCGGCTTCGCGGAGGGCGCCTCCGGGACCGATCTCACGATGCGCGTGCTGTGCTCGGCCATGCGCCAGCAGGCCCGGGGGCGGGAGATCGCGGACCTCGCCATCGCGTATCGCGACCACGGCGTGGTGGGCTTCGACATCGCCGGCCCGGAGGCGGGCAACCCGCCGTCCGTGCACCTCGACGCGTTCGCCGAGGTGATGCGGGCCAACTTCCACATCACCATCCACGCCGGCGAGGCGTTCGGGCTGCCGTCCATCGCCGAGGCGCTGCACCTGTGCGGGGCCGAGCGCCTCGGGCACGGCGTGCGCATCATCGACGACATCACCATCGCGCCCGACGGCGACACGCACCTGGGTCGCCTGGCGGCGTTCGTGAGGGATCGCCGCGTCCCGCTGGAGCTGTGCCCATCGTCCAACGTGCACGTCGGCGCAGTGCCGTCGCTGGCCGACCACCCCGTCGGGCTGCTGGCGCGCCTTCGGTTCCGCGTCACCGTCAACACCGACAACCGCCTCATGAGCGCGACCACGCTGAGCGACGAGTTCATGCACATGCACCGGACGTTCGGCTGGGATCTTCCCGACATCCGCTGGGCGACCGTCAACGCGATGAAGAGCGCGTTCCTGCCCTTCGACGAGCGCCTCAGGATCATCAACCGCATCATCAAGCCCGGCTTCGGCACCCTCGGCGCCGACGGCTGACGCGCCTCGGCTGGCGGCGCGGCGCGCCTCGTCGCGCCAGGTGGCGAGGCCGCAGCCGGGCCCGCCCCACGGAGGAACGCGGGCACCACGGGACGAGCCCCCGGCGTCCCGGGGGCATGCCGGCGCGCGGGACGCGGGCCGGGCGACCGGCGGCGCGAGCGACGGGGCGCGGACACGCGCCCCGGGAAGCTACCCCGGGCCGGCCTCCCCGGCCGGCGGACGCGCCCCCACCCGCGTGGCCGCCAGCGCACCCGCGCGACATCCGGCCTCCACTGCGGCCGTGGGTCCCGCGCCCCGGGCACGGGCGGCCAGCAGCGCCGCCAGGAACGCGTCGCCCGCGCCGGTGGAGTCGATCACCGGGCCCGGCGGTTCGACCGCCGGCAGGTGCACCTCCACCCCGTTTCCGCAGTACACGGCGCCGGCGCGACCGAGCTTGAGCACGACCTCGTCGGCGTGTTCGCCCAGCGCGTCGGTGGCCCTGGCGGGGTCGCGCGTGCCCACCAGCAGCTCGGCCTCGTCCACGGTGACGACCAGCATGGTCACACCCCGCACCACGTCCAGGAACGTGCGGGGCCCGGTGGCGAACAGCGGCTGGACGGACGCCGGGTCCACCGACGCCGTGAGCCCCGCGGCCCGGGCGGTGGCGATCGCCTCGCGCACCATCTCCCGGTTGCCCGCGTTGTGCACGGCGTAGCCCGACACGTGCAGGTGCCCCGCGTCGGCCGGCAGGCGCGGCGCCGACATGCGCGCGTTCGCGCCCTGGTCGGACAGGAACGTACGCTCGCCTCGCGCGTCGACCAGCGCGACGATGCAGCCCGTGGCGAGGTCCGGGACGACCGTCGCCTGCACGTCCACGCCCGCTCCCTCCAGTTCCTCGACGGCGGCGCGCCCCCCGGCGTCGTCGCCCACCGAGACCACCAGCGTGACGGGAACGCCGTGCGCCGCCATCCAGTGCGCCACGTTCGACCCGGCTCCGCCGCTGCGGTGCTCGACGGTGGCGGGGGCGTCGCTGCCCCAGGCGATGGGCGCGTGGTGCCGGGCGATGACGTCGGTCATGACGTCGCCCAGCACGACGGTGCGCGCCAGCGGGGCGGGCACGCCGCTCAGCCCCTCGCGCCGGCGTGCGCGGCGGCCACGCGGGCTGCGAACCGCGCGTTGGACTCCAGCAACGCGACGTTCACCGCCTCGCTCACCCCCCCGGAGTGCGCGTGAAACCACCCCAGCAGGTACGGCGTGACGTGCTTGCCGTGCACGCCCTCGGCGTCGGCGGCCGCCGTCCCGTCGGCCAGCAGGCGGTCGTGCAACGCGCGGTCCATCTGGAGCTCGGGGGCGACCGGCTGTGCCACCACGATCGCCTGGGTCATGCCCAGCGCCGAGCGCGCCATCGACATGCGGGCGACCTCCTCGGGGCCGTCCACGCTCCCGGGGGACCCGAAGCCCGAGTCGGCCAGGTAGAAGCCGGGGAACCGGTCCGTGCCGACGCTCACGACCGGCACCGACATCGACTCCAGCCGCTCCAGCGTGGCGCCCACGTCGAGGATGGACTTCACGCCGGCGCAGACCACCACGATCGGGGTGCGCGCGAGCACGGCGAGGTCGGCCGACTCGTCGAACGTCTCGTTCGCGCCGCGATGCACGCCGCCCAGGCCGCCGGTGGCGAAGAACCCGATGCCCGCGCCGGCCGCGATGTGGGCCGTGGCGGCCACGGTCGTCGCGGCGGACCTCCCCGCGGCGAGAACGCCGGGCAGGTCGCGCACGCTCGCCTTCGTGACGGAGTCGTCGTTGGCGACCCGGTCGAGCGCGGCGTCGTCCAGGCCCACGGTCACGACCCCGTCGATCACGGCGATCGTGGCGGGTACGGCGCCGCACTCCCGCACCGCGGCCTCGACGTCGCGCGCCACGCGGGCGTTGCGCGGACGCGGCAGCCCGTGGGCGATGACGGTCGACTCCAGAGCGACGACGGGCTCGCCGTGGGCGACGGCGTCGCGGACCTCCTCATGGATGAACAGCACTGACGGCTCCGGATCGTCCGAGGGACGGGGATTTCTACAGGATCCGCGCGGGGTGCCAGACCGTGCGCACGTCGCGGAACTCCATGATCGTGCCCAGGTGCTCGGCACCACCGGTCGCGGCCCACCGGGTGAGGTTCTCGGCCGTGCGGGCTTCCAGGTCGGCGCGCGAGTCGGCGGGGGCGCCGGTGAGGTCGACCATGTCCACGTCGGCGTGGTCCACCAGCCAGCCGAGCAGCGCGGCGTGGTCGCCCGTGAGCACGTTGGCGACGCCCGCCGGCACGTCGGACGTGGCGAGAACCTCGCCGAGCGTGCTCGAGACCAGGGCGGAGCGGCCTCCCGCGACGGCCACAACGGCGTTGCCGGCCGCCAGCGCGGGGCACACGAGGCCCAGCATCCCCGACACTCCCCCGTCGTCCGGGCACGCGAGCCCGCACACACCCAGGGGGATGGTCTGCGACACGTTGAGGAACGGCCCCGCCACCGGGTTGACGCCGCCGGCGAGCTGCTCGAGCTTGTCGGCGAACCCCGCCCAGTAGACCGATCCGTCTATGGCGGCGTCGAGGTTCGCGCGGGCCGCGCGGGACGTCATGCCGCCCACCCGCAGCTCAGCCTCGAACTGGTCGCGGCGTCCCTCCAGCACCTCGGCGATTCGGTAGACGATCTGGGCCCGGTTGTACGCGGTGCGCCCGGCCCACGCCGCCTGCGCAGCGCGCGCCGCGCGCACCGCGTCGCGCAGATCCTTGCGCGACGCCCACGCCACGTGGGCCACCAGGCGGTCGCGGCGGTCGCGCACGGGGTGCGTGCGGCCCGACTCCGAGCGCGGGAACGCACCGCCGATGAACAGCTTGTACGTCTTGGCCACCTCGACGCGCTCACTCATGCCCGCACCGGCGTCAGGTCGAGGTACGCCTCCAACCCGTGGCGGCCGCCCTCGCGGCCGAACCCCGACTCGCGCACCCCGCCGAACGGGCTGGCCGCGTCGAACCGGTTGAACGTGTTGGCCCACACGACGCCGGCGTGCAGGTTGTCGGCCATCCACAGGATGCGGGCGCCCTTCTCGGTCCACACCCCCGCCGACAGGCCGTAGCGCGTGGAGTTGGCGCGGTCGACCGCCTCGCGCTCGGTGCGGAAGCTCTGGACGGTCAGCACGGGTCCGAACACCTCCTCGCGGGCGATGCGCTCAGAGCCGCCCACGTCGGTCACGAGCGTCGGCGGGTAGAAGAAGCCTGCGTCGGGCACCCCGCGCGACGGCTGGTGCACGGCACATCCCTCCTCCACGGCGCCGTCCACGAACTCCCGGATGCGCACCAGCTGGGAGTGCGAGTTGATGGCACCCACGTCGGTGTTCTTGTCGAGCGGGTCGCCCACCCGCAGCAGTTCCATGCGGGCCCGCAGGCGCTCCATCACGTCGCCGGCGACGGTCTCCTGCACCAGCAGGCGCGAGCCGGCGCAACACACGTGGCCCTGGTTGAAAAAGATGCCGTCGACGATGCCCTCGATGGCCTGGTCGATGGCGGCGTCGTCGAACACGATGTGGGCACCCTTGCCGCCCAGCTCGAGCGTCAGCCGTACGCCGCGGCCGGCGAGCGCCCGGCGGATCCCCTTGCCCACGGCGGTGGAGCCCGTGAACGCGATCTTGGCGACGCCGGGGTGGTCCACCAGGGCCGCCCCCGTCGCGCCGGCTCCGGTGACCACGTTGACCACGCCCGGCGGGAAGCCCGCCTCGTCGACGAGCTCGGCCAGCAAGAGCGCGGTGAGGGGCGAGGTCTCCGCGGGCTTCAGCACCACCGTGTTGCCGCACGCCAGCGCTGGCGCCAGCTTCCACGCCGCCATCAGCAGCGGGAAGTTCCAGGGGATGATCTGCCCGACCACCCCCAGCGCGCGGGCCCGCATACCGGGCACGGCGTACTCCAGCTTGTCGGCCCAGCCGGCGTGGTAGAAGAGGTGTTGGGCGGCCAGCGGCACGTCGACGTCGCGCGCCTCGCGGATGGGCTTGCCCCCGTCGAGCGTCTCGAGCACCGCGAACTCCCGCGCGCGGTCCTGCAGCAGCCGCGCCAGGCGGAACAGCAGCTTCGCCCTATCGCGCGGGGACGCGGCACCCCACGCTCCGTCGTACGCGCGCCGGGCCGCGGCCACCGCCGCGTCCACGTCGGCGGCGCCCGCCTCGGCCACCCGCGCCAGTGCGTCACCGGTTGACGGGTCGATGGTGGTGATGGTCGCGCCGTCTGCCGCCGGCCGCTCGGCGCCGCCGATCACCAGCCCGTACTCGGGGCGGATGGTGACGATGTCGCGCCCCTCGGCGGAGGGGGCGTAGTCGGCGAACGCCTCCCCCAGGCGGGCAGCGACGTCGCGTGAGGGCGTGGTGGCCATGGGTCAGTCCACGGGGAGGTCGCCGGGGCGCGGGTACCGGCCGGTGCGCCGGAACCGCATCTGCAGCACCACGTCGTTGAGCAGCGTGGACGCGCCGAAGCGCAAGCGCTCGGGGTGCAGCCAGTGCACCCCGAGCGTCTCGGCGACGATCGCGAGGTACCCGAGTGCCTGCTTGGACGTCCGGATGCCGCCCGCCAGTTTGAGCCCCACCACGCGGCCCGTGTGGCGGTGGTAGTCGCGGATGGCCTCGGCCATGCACAACGCCGTCGGGGGCGTGGCGGCCACGGGCAGCTTGCCCGTGGACGTCTTGATGACGTCGCTGCCGGCGGCCATCGCGACCATCGAGGCGAGGCGGATGGCGTCGTACGAGCCCAGCTCGCCCGTCTCGAGGATGGTCTTGAGGTGGGCGTCGCCGCACGCCCGCTTCGCGGCCGCGACCTCGTCGTGCACGATGTCGAGCCGCCCCGACAGCAGCGCTCCGCGGTTGATGACGATGTCGATCTCGTCGGCGCCGTCGGCCACGGCCCCCCGGATCTCCTCCAGACGCTGGTCCAGGTCGGCCTGCCCGCTGGGAAACGCGCCGGCCACCGACGCGACGCGCACGCCGGTGCCGTCCAGGTGCGCGGCGGCGTGGGTCACCATGGACGGGTACACGCACACGGCGGCCACGGGCGGCACGGACGCGTCCTCGGGGTCCGGACGCAGCGCCCGCATGCACATCGCCCGCACCTTGCCCGGGGTGTCGGCGCCCTCGAGCGTCGTGAGGTCGATGCACCGCACCGCCAGTTCGAGCCCCGCGTCCTTGGACTCACGCTTGATTGATCGCCCCGCCAGGCGCGCGGCGCGCGCCTCGAGGGCCACGGCGTCGACGCCGCCCACCCGCAGGGTGCCGGCGAGGGCGCCGCCGGCAAGCTCGTCGCCCGATCGCGTGAGCGTGCCCACCTATGCGGCCCCGGACAGCATCGCGGTGAGGGCCTCGTTCACGGACGCCAGGCGCGCGTCGGCCCGCTCGCGCGCGGCGGCCAGGTCGGCGCGGCCGGCGACGGGCTCCTGCACCTGGCAGTAACACTTGAGCTTGGGCTCGGTGCCGCTGGGGCGGATGATCACCCGCAGGTCGCCCTCGAGCTCCATGCGCAGCACGTCGGGGGCCAGCGCCTCGGCCGCACACACGGGGATGCCCGCGATCTGCGTGGGGGGATCCGCGGCCATGGTGGCGACGAACTCCTTGCGCCGCTGCGCGGCGCCGGGCGAGTCGTCGCGCACCGAGAAGTTCTCGGTACGGAACACGCCGTGCCGCTCGTGGATGTCGTCGAGCAGGTCCCACAGCGTGCGTCCCTGCGCGCGCAGCGCCGACACCAGCGACGCGGCGGCCAGGGCACCGGACAGACCGTCCTTGTCGCGCACGGTGGGGCCGATGGCGTAGCCGATGGACTCCTCGTAGGCCAGCACCTGGGTCCACTCCGGGTGCCGCTGGGCGGGCCGCGAGAGCCACTTGAACCCGGTGAGGGTCTCCTCGTGGTGGGCGCCGTGGTGGGCCGCGATGTGCCCCAGCAGCGACGACGACACGACGCTCGTGACCGTGAGGCGGTCCGGTCCCGACGTGACGTCGGCCAGCAGCCATTCGCCCAGCAGCGCGCCGACCTCGTCGCCGGTGAGCTGCCGCGGACCCCCGTCATGCGGCGCGACGACGGCCACGCGGTCGGCGTCGGGGTCGAGCGCCAAACCCACGTGGGCTCGCTCGGCCTCCATGCGCCGCATCAGCATGTCGGTGGCGCCGGCCTCCTCGGGGTTCGGGAACTCGACCGTGCGGAAGTCGGGGTCCGGATCTATCTGCTCGTGCACCGGGAACACGTCGTCGAAGCGCGCCTCGCGCAGCAGCCGCATGCCCAACTCGCCGCCCACGCCGTGCATGGCGGTGAGCGCCACCCGGATGGGCGCGACGGGCGGCGGGATGCGGTGACGGGTCACGGACAGGTAGTCGGAGATGACGGCCGCGGGGAGCGGGTCGACGCTCGCGCCGCCGATCCCCACGGGCACGATGCGGCCGTCGGCCACGACCGCGTCGATCTGAGCGGCCACCTCCGCGTCGGTGGGCGACGTGATCTGCGCGCCGTCGCCCATGAACAGCTTCATGCCGTTGTCGGCGCCGGGGTTGTGGCTGGCGGTCACGACGATGCCGGCGGCGCACCCCAGGTGGCGGATGGCGAACACGCCCACGGGGGTCGGCAGCGGTGGGTGCGACAGGATCACGCGGATGCCGTGCGCGGCGATGACCTCCGCGGCGTCCTGGGCGAACACGTCACTGCGGTGCCGCGCGTCGTGGACGATCACGACGCCCGCCTCCCTGGCGCCGTCCACGGACGCCGCCAGGTACCGGGCGATGCCGGCCGCGGCCTGGCGCACCACGAGGCGGTTCATGCGCGTGGGTCCGCCCTCCATCCGCCCGCGCAGGCCGGCGGTGCCGAACTCCAGGCGGCCCGAGAAGCGATCGGCCAGCGTGTCGGCGTCGCCCGCGTCGCGCAGCGCCTCGATTTCGGCCCGGGTCTCGGGGTCCGGGTCGATCGCCAGCCACGCCTCCACCCGCGCCGCCAGGTCCGCCGGCAGCGCGCTCAACGCAGGGCCCCGATCACGGAGGCCATCAGTCGGGCCAGGCGCGGGATGGACGCGGCGCCCGTGGCGAGCACGTCCTCGTGGTCGAGGCGGTCGTCGGACATGCCCGCCGCCAGGTTGGTCACCAGAGACACGCCGAACACCTCCGCTCCGAGGTGCTTGGCCGCGATGGCCTCCAGCACCGTGGACATGCCCACCAGGTCCGCGCCCATCGCCCGCAGCATTGCGATCTCGGCGGGCGTCTCGTACGGCCCGCCCGTGAGACCCGCATACACGCCCTCGGGGATGCCGGGCACGGCGGCCCGCGCCGCGTCGCGGAGCCGCGGGCTGTACAGGTGCGTGAGGTCCACGAACCGCGCGGGCAGGTCGGCCGGAGGCCCCTCGCCCAGCATGGGGTTGGTGTGGGTGAGGTTGAGCTGGTCGCGGATGAGCACCGGCTGCCCGGGGCCGTGCGCGGCGTTCAGAGACCCGGCGGCGTTGCTGAGCAGCACGGCCTCGCAGCCCGACATCACGGCGGCGCGCACGCCGTGCACGACGGCCTCCACGGGGTGCCCCTCGTACAGGTGTGAGCGGCCGGCCAGCACCAGCACGGGCACGCCACCGCAGTCGACGCTGTATGCCAGTCCGGAGTGCCCCTCCACCCTGGGAGGCGGGAAACCGGGGAGGTCGGACATGGGCAGCGTCGCGTTCACGTCGCCGAGCCGCCCGGCCACGTCGGCCCAACCGCTGCCGAGAACGACGACGACGCGGTGCGCCCCCAGGCGCGCGGTGAGCTGGGCCGCCGCCGCGCGGGCGGCCTCATAAGCCGGGTCTGCCATGGCGGAACTATGGCACGGCCGCGCTCGGGCGGCACGGGCCGTCGCTAGGCTCACGCCCGTGAGCGACCCCCCCGCACTGCGCACCGTGCGTGCCACCCGGTACGTCACGCCCCTGCGCGAGGGCGGGTCCCTCCCGGGCCTCGTGGAGGCCGACGACGACGGCACGTACGTGACGAAGTTCCGTGGTGCCGGGCAGGGTCCACGGGCGCTGGTGGCCGAGATCGTGGCGGGCGAGGTCGGCCGCGCACTGGGCCTCCCGGTGCCGGAACTGGTCCTGGTGGAGCTGGATCCGCGGATCGCCGCGGCCGAGCCGGACCCCGAGATCCAGGAGCTGCTTCGCGCCAGCGCGGGCCTCAACGTCGGCATGGACTTCCTGCCCGGGTCGCTGGCGTTCGACACCGCCTCGTGCGGCGACGTGGACCCGGCGTTCGCGGCCCGCGTGGTGTGGTTCGACGCGGCGATGACGAACATCGACCGCACCGCCCGCAACCCCAACATGATCCGCTGGCACGGCGACACGTGGCTGATCGACCACGGCGCGGCCCTGTACCGCCACCATTCCCCCGAACCGCTGGGCCCGCGGGCCGACGCGGTGTTCGCGGGCCCGCGCGACCACGTGCTGCTGGCCTGCGCCGGGCCCCTCGCCGAGGCCCAGGACGCGCTGCGGTCCGCGATCGACCCGGGTCTCGCGGACGACGTCCTCGCGCGGGTGCCCGACGAGTGGCTGGTGGACGACGACTGGCCGCAGACGGCGGCGGAGCGCCGCGCGGACTACGCCGCCTACCTCGCCACGCGCCTGTGGGGGCGCGACGTGGCGGCCGACGTGGAGGCGCTGCGGTGACGTTCCCGCGGCGCGCGGCGCGGATATGGCAGGGTGGGCACCATGCCCCGCGGTGAGCACGCGTTCCAGTACGCCCTGCTGCGCCTCGTTCCCGACGAGGAGCGCGGCGAGAGGTTCAACGTGGGCGTGGTGATGCTGGTGCGCTCGCGCGACTTCCTGGGTTTCCGGGCACAGCTCGACCGGGCCAAGCTCTCCGCGCTGGGGCCGCGCCTCGACTCGCGGGAGATCGGGGAGCAGCTCTCGAACCTGCGCCGCATCGCCGACGGGGAGACCGGCGCGGGCCTGATGGCGCGCCTGCCGCTGCACGAGCGCTTCCACTGGCTCACCGCCCCGTCCAGCACGGTGCTGCAGCCGTCCGAGCTGCACACGGGCCTGTGCACGGACCCCGCCATGACACTCGGCGCCCTGTTCAACCGCCTCGTGGCGTAGCCGTGCGGTCGGCCGTCGTGCTGGTCGCCGGCGTGGGGCTGGCGGCGTTCGGCGCGTTCATGATCGTGGTGTCGGGGGCCATCGGCGCCCCGGAGGGCACGGGGTCCGACGCCGATTTCGCACGCGCCATGGTGACGACGGCGCTCGTGGCCGGCGTCGTGGCTCTCGCCGTCGGGGCAGTGGCGGCGGCTCTTGGCCTGATCGGGATGCGGCGGGCCGAGCGGCGCCGCGCGGCCGAGGCCGCCGCCCGCGAGGACGACGACCCCGGCGCCGGGGGGCCTACGGGTACGGCGTGAACCCGAGCGGCGACAGGTTGTCGAGGCGCGCGGCCTGCACCCCCCTGTCGCTGACCGTGAACACCCGGTCGCCCACCACGAGCGTGCGGCGGATGGTCGGGGCCTGACCGTCCACGGCGGGCTGTTCGACGGTACGCACCCGCGTGATGCCGTCCGGCCGCACCAGCATGCCCACCGCACCGCTGCGCGCCTGCGCACCGTCGTACGTGCTGACGGGCACCACGGCGAGCCCGGTAGGCTCCCAGTAGAGGAACGCGTGGTGGTCACTCTCGACCTCCGACCACCCCTCGGGGATCACGACGTTCTGCACGCGGCGCGGCGCCGCGGGGTTCGACACGTCGAACAGCGACACCTGGGTGCCCTTCGCGCGCCCCTGATCGTCGGCGTCCTGGCCCACGCCCAGTAACAGGCCGGGACCCACGGGGTGGAGGTACGCCGAGTACCCGGGGATCTTCAGCTCGCCGCGCTGCACCGGCGCAGCCGGGTTGGACACGTCGATGACGTGCAGTGGGTCCATCTGGCGGAACGTGACGACGTAGCCCATGTCGCCGATGAACCGCACGCCGTAGATGCGCTCGTTCCGGCCGAGCCCCCCGAGGCGGCCCACGGTGACCAGCTTGCGGCCCTCCTCGCGCAGGGTGGTGACGTAGCTCTCCGTCTCGGTCCGCTGATCACCCACCCACGACGGCTCGGACGTGCTGGCCACCCGCAGCACGCCGTCCTTCTCCGACAGCGAGAACTGGTTCAGGACGAACCCGGGCACGTCGCCGCTGGACGAGTAGCCCGTCTCCCCGGGCGCGCTGATGTCGAAGCGGTGGATCTGCGTCCGCAGCCCGTCCGGCACCTTGGCCGGATCGCTCTGCGACGGGTTCACGTAGCGGGGGGTCGTGATGTAGAGGCTGCGCGCCGACCCGTAGATGGTTTGCGCGTCGGTCATGACGGCGTCACGGTCGACGGGCTCGAGGCCCCTGGCCGGGTCGATCGTGAGGACGGTCAGCGTCCCGAGGCCCGCGAACTGGGTCGAGCGCGCCACGTCGCGGCAGCCCACGGCGGTACGCCGCACGCTCTTGGACCCCGTGCGGATGGTCATGGCCGGCAGCCACGTGCGCGCGGGGGCCCTGCGGATGGCTCGGCGGTTGCGCTCGGTCGCCTGCCGACGGGTCAGGTCCGCGGACCCGCCCGGGCCGTACATGGGGATGGGGTCCGGCACGGAGCGCACCACCAGCCGCACAGCGCCGGCGCCCGGCCGGCGCGCGCCCACCAGCGCCCCGTCGACGGACAGCGTCTGCACAAGCCGGGGCGCGGCGGGGTCCGACACGTCGACCAGGCGGACGACGGTCGTCTCCTGACCGGGCATGTACGCGACGCGCGGCGAGACCACGTCGGCCGCCGGCGTGGCAACGCCGCCACCCCACCCGCTCGACATGATCATCACGCGGTCGCCGACGCGCAGCATCTGGGCGTCGGACGAGAGCCCCGTCAGCGCCAGGCTGCCGACCTGCCGGGGGGTGTCACCGGTGTCAAACACGCGCAGCGCTCCGCCCGCCACCGTGATGATGTGCTTCGCGTCGGCGAGTGCCAGGTCGGGCTCGTCCACGCCGGCCTCCTGCACGTTGGTGCCGGAGTGATCAGCGCCCCCGGTGCCGGGGGTCCGCGCGCTGACGTCCGGGGCCGGGGCGGCGGTCGGCGCGGGCATCGCCCCCGTGGGCGTGGGCCCCATGGGCATGACCTCGCGGAACATCGGCCCGCCCCCGACCCAGCGCACCGGATACGGCCCGATTCCCCACCTGTCGGCCAGCGCCAGCGACCGGCGCGACGCGTAGCGCTGGAGGTCGACGCAGCCACCAAACCGCACCAGCCGGTCGGGTGTGGCCTTCCTCGGCGCCGCGGCCGCCTCGTGCGACGCGCCCCCGGCGGTCGCCGCGGCCCACACGCCCGCGCCCGTCACGCCCGCCAGCGCACAGAGGGCGATTCCCGTCCGGCTGCGTCGCATTCTCATCACGTCACGTTCCTCCGTCGAGTGCCTGTCACCCACGGTACGCCGCGCGTGACGCGGCGGTCACAGCCGGACGTATAGGCCGGCGCCGGGCGGCGCGCTATCCTGCCCGGCTCGATGGCCCGCACGATCCGTCTTCGCAAGTGGCAGAAGGCCGCCCTCGACGCGTTCCTCGCCCGCGCGAGCCCGGACTTCCTGGCCGTCGCCACGCCCGGCGCGGGTAAGACGCGGTTCGCGCTGGCGGCCGGCCGCCAGACGCTCGCCGCGACGCCCGGGCGCCTCGTGATCGTCGCCCCCACGCAGCACCTCAAGCACCAGTGGGCGGACGCCGCCGAGGAGCTCGACCTGCACCTGGAGACGGCCTGGTCGGCGGCCGACGGCGGCCTTCCCCCGGACGTCCACGGCGTCGTGACCACGTACCAGCAGGTGGCGGGCAGCGCAGAGGCCCTGGCCCCCATCGCCGACGGCGCGTTCGTGATCCTCGACGAGGTCCACCACGCGGGCGACGACCGCGCCTGGGGCGACGCCGTCCGGGTGGCGTTCGAGGGCGCTGCCGCCCGCCTGTCGCTGAGCGGCACGCCGTTCCGCTCGGACACCCGGGCCATCCCGTTCGTGGCGTACGACGACGACGGCATGGCCAGCCCGGATGTGGAGTACGGCTACGACGACGCTCTCCACACCGGCGGCGTGGTGCGGCCCGTCCACTTCCCCCGCATCGACGGTGAGATGGAGTGGATCGCGTCGGACGGCACGGCGGCGGCCGCCTCGTTCGCGGACCACCTGGACGCGCCGGGCACGGCTCAGCGGCTGCGGACGGCGCTGTCGGTGGACGGCGAGTGGATGCCCCACGTGCTGCGCCTCGCCCACGAGCGCCTGATGCTGATCCGCCGCACCCAGCCGGACGCCGGCGGCCTGGTGATCGCCACCGATCAGGGCCACGCGCGGGGCATCGCGGCGCTGATGGCGCGCATGGGCGTGGACGCGGTCGTGGCCGTGTCGGAGGACGCCGAGGCGTCGCGGCGCATCGGCGCGTTCGCGGCGGGCACCGCGCCGTGGATCGTGGCAGTGCGCATGGTCTCCGAGGGCGTCGACATCCCGCGCCTGCGGGTCGGCGTGTTCGCGACCACCACGACCACCGAGCTGTTCTTCCGTCAGGCGGTGGGCCGCATCGTTCGCTGGATCCGGGGCCTCGGGCCGCAACCGGCGTACATGTTCATCCCCGACGACCCCCGGCTCCGCACCCACGCGTGGAACATCGCCGAGCAGCGCCGGCACTCTCTGCGGCGCCGCGACGACGACGGTATGCCGGAGGACGCCGACCCGGCCGCGCTGGACGAGCCGCCGCGGGAACCCCGCGACGAGCCACAGCTATCGCTGTTCGCGGCGCTCTCGGCTACGCCGATGGGCGACCCGACCGCGGACGGGCAGATGGTGCTGGGCGCGGCAGTGGCCGAGGCACCCGCCGACGAGGAGGCGGACGGCGTGGAGTGGGACCTGGAGCTGGTCGACGCCCCGCCGCTGGAGGCCCCGCCGTCCGGGAAGGGGCTCAGCCGCCGCGAGTACCGGCGTATCCTGCGCGACTCGAATTCATCCGCCGTGCGCCTGATCGCGCGGGCCACGGGCCTGTCGCACGCGGCCGTGAACTCCGAGCTCAACCGCCGCGTGGGGGTGCAGCGCGTGCAGGAGGCCACGCTGGGCCAGCTGGAGGAGCGCCGGGCCCAGGCCGAGCGCTGGCTGGCGCGGCCGACGGGGTAGGCCGAGGGGTGGCGGCGGCACGCCCCCGGCATGATCCCGGACGCGACGCGCGGCGTGACCTCCGGCTCACCCGTGAGCCGTGGGCGCACGTCCTCGTCAGTGAGCCGTGGGCGCACGTCCTCGTCACGACGCCTAGCCCAGCACGCTCGCGAGCCAGTCGAGCTCTCCCGAGCGGTACGCCTCGATGAGCCGCTGCACCGGCAGGTTGTCGACCGCGCGCCGCAGAATGAACGCCTCAACGCCGTTGATGGCCCCGGCCTCCTCGCCGTCGCTCACCGCCCGGCGCAGGCCGCTGCGCAGCACGTCGTCGAACTCGTCGCGGCTGAGCCCGCGCGAGGTCCGAAAGCGCTCCAGGTCGCCCTCGGACGCCAGCGCCAGCGTCAGCTCCTCGCGCGTGACGTGCAGCTCACACGCGGCGCCGTCCAGCGACGACAGGGCGACCTGCTCGGCCAGCGCCCGCTGCGACTGGGGGTCGCGCCACGGCCGGGGGTCGCACGGGTCGGCCGAGGCCAGCGGCGTGTAGCGGCCGCCGCCCAGAAGCAGGTAGAGGCCCACCAGCGCGATACCCGCCAGGGTGCTCGCCGCGATGAGGCGCCGGGCCGCGGCGCTCACGACCGCCCCCGGGCGGCGAACCCGATGGGCAGCAGCGCCGCCAGCGCGAAGACCGCCGCGGTCAGGAACGAGCGCTCCGCCGCGGACGTGGCGGCGCGGCGCAGCTGGTCCTCAAGGTCGGCCCTGAGGCGCGCCACGCGCGGACGCTCGTCGTCGCCGACCGCGACGGACGCGAACAGGGGCCCCAGGTCCGGCACCCGCTCGTGAGACGTGTTGATGATCTTCACGCCCGCCTGCGCCAGCGTGACTTTGGTGCCCGGGTCGATGGGGGCGTCCAGCACCAGGCTGGTGACGGCGGACGACGCGTGCACCTGCTGCCGGTCGAGGTCGCCCACGAACACGGGCGTCAGGATGAGCACGCCCAGCACGACGCCGAGGTGGCGGGCGGCCACCGTCCAGCCGGCGTGGACGGCGGGGTGGGTGCGGCCCAGCATGGCCCGCTCGGTCAGCGCCTCCACCGAAAGGCCCAGCCCGGCGCCCACGAGCGCCTGCGGCACGAGCGTCCACCACACGGACGCGCCCGGCATCACGCCGAGTGCCGCGAGCCCGCCCGCGATGGCCACGGCCCCCGCCGCGGCGCGCCCCAGGGGGCCCGCGTGCCCGCGCCCCAGGCGGCCCGCGACGATCGCCGCGGCGGGCATCACGGTGACGGTGGCCGCGGCCGCGATGGGCGTCTGGCGCCAGCCGTTGATGAGCAGCAGCACCAGCAAGAACAGCGCGGCGGTCAGCGCGGCGGACAGGCCCACGAGCGCCGCGTTGACGCCCAGCGCGGGCCGCCCGGCGGGGGTGCGCAGGCGCGGCACGTGCACGCCGACGGCGGCCGCGGCGGTGAGCACCACGGGCACCTGGGCCACGAAGATGGCCCGCCACGACAGGACCTCGGTCAGCGCGCCGCCCAGCGCGGGTCCCACGGCCATGCCGGCGACGCCGGCGGCGGCCCACACCCGCGCCGCCGCACGCTCGGAGCCCTGGGCGGCCGTCAGCACCTCCAGCGCCGCCCCGACGACGGCCGCGCCGCCGAGGGCCTGCGCGCACCGCGCCGCCACCAGCGGCCCGAGGGAGTCGGCCCACGCGCACGCCGCCGACGACGCCGCGAACACCGCGAGGCCCGCCGGGAAGAGCACGGACGCGCGCGTGCGGGCCAGGTAGGCGGCGGGCACGGCGCCCAGCGCGAGCACGGCGTTGAACGATGTCAGCACCCACGCGACGTCCGCCACGCGTGTGTCGAACTCGCCGAGGATGTCCGGCAGGGCGAGGATCACGATCGACGAGTCGGCCAGCACGACGGCCACGGCCAGGGCGGCGAGCGCGACGCGGGCGCGCGCGACGTTCACCGTGCTCCCGCCGCGCACGCCCTCGTACTGCGCGAGCGCGCGTCGCCGCTGCGCGATCGCGTCCTCCACCGATCCGCGCGCGAGCAGGTGCGCGGCGAGGCGCTCGCGCGAGTAGGCGGACATCGAGTTGTCGTCGCCCGTCGCGGCCCTCCGCAGCTCGAGCGCGCGCTCGTGAAGCGCGAGCGCGCGGTCGCGTTCGGGCCCGCCAAGGCCGTCGAGCGAGTCGGCGAGGCCGTGGAGCGACAGCGCGGCTTGAAAGCTCTCCGACATCCCGCGCGCGTCGCTGATCGCGAGCGCGCGCTCGAAGATGTCGCGCGCGGCGGCGTAGTCCCGACGCGCGAGCTCGAGCTCGCCGCGTCCCCACAGCATGCGCGCGAGCAGCGGGGACTCGGGGTCGCGCGCGGCGACGCGCGTGATCGCGCGCTCCATGGCCGCGTGCGCGGCGTCGTGCGACTCGAGCCAGAGGTGCGCGAGCCCGACCATGTAGTCCGCGACCGCGACGTTCGGGTGGTGCTCTCCGAGCGAGCTGGCGAAGCCGTCGCGCGCGTCGGTGAGGAGCTCGCGCGCCTGTTCGAAATGCCCCTCGTCGAGCAGCACGTTGCCGTAGTTGAAGCGCGTGAGCGCGACCTCGGGGTGATCCTCGGGGTAGAGCTCGCGCCGCGCCGCGATCGCTCGCTCGAACGCCTCGCGGGCCTCGTCGAGCTCGCCGACCGCCGCGTGCAGCGGGAACACGTTCGTGAGCAGCAGTCCGCGCAGGAGCGCCGGCGCGGGGAGGCGCTCGACGAAGGCCTCGGCGTACGCGAGCTCGTCGAGCGCTCGGCGCGGCTGACCGCGCCGCTCGCCGTCGATGTAGATCCGGCGCGCGAGCGCCTCGGCGGCCACCTCGTCATGGCGCGCGCGCAGCCCCCCCATGAGCGCGTCGGTCAGCGACGCGCGGGCGCCCTCGTAGTCCCCTTGCTGCATGCGCGTCGCGCCGTCACGCAGCTGGGCCTCGACGAGCAGCGGCGGGTACTCGAGCGCGGC
>JAGQUM010000047.1 GCA_020438485.1 Thermoleophilia bacterium
CGTCAGCGCGCGCAGCCGGGCGGCCATCGTGGCCGTCCGCCACACCGCCGTGAGGCCCGCGAGGCCGGCCGTCACCGGCTAGCCGTGCGCGGCCCCCGGGTTGTCCGCTCCGCGGGCGCCCCGGGGGGCGGGCACCGGACCGCGGGCCGCCGCGCCGCGAGGCGGGAGGCGGCGTGTCGGTCGAGGGCACGGCGTGTCGGGCGGGGGCGTGGTGGGCCACGACGGATCCGACAACGCGATGACGGCCGTGGCTGGGCCGCCGATGCCGTCCGTGCCCGCTCAGGCCCGTGGTTCTCGTGAAGTCCCCGCGGTCCGGCGCGACGGCGCGCCCCGAAGGGCCGCGGACATCGCCGGCAGGTTCTCCACCGACGTCGCGTCGGACCGCGAGCGCACGCTGCTCGCAGCCGTGATGCTGCGAAGCGCGCCCGCGACACCACTCATGTGGGTGCTCGTCGCGGCCACCCGAGTGGTGGGCACGCCAACCGGCCGCTGGACGCGCTGTCGGTGAGCGACGCGTCGTTCGACCCCGACGGTGGGGAGACGAGGCCGCCGGGGGGGCGTGGAACGCGCTTTCGCATCGTGCCGGACGGCGCCCCGGGGTGACACTTCCCCGCCGCGCGACGCGGACCTGGGTGGGGCGCCAGTGGCGCCCCCACCCAGGAACCCCGCGTCACTCCCCGTCGTACTTGAACGAGACTGAGAGCTTCACGCGGTAGCTCTCGGCCGCGCCGGAGTCGCTGATCACGACGTCCTGCGAGACGACCTCGGCGATGCGCAGGTCGCGCAGCGTCTTGCCCGCGGTGGAGATCGCCGTCGCCGCGGCGTCCTCCCACGACGACTCGCTCGTGCCGACGATCTCAATGACCTTGTACACGCTGCCCATTGCGGTGCTCCCTGCTCGTGTGGACGGGTTTCCCGCAGTAAACCCGCCGTCCAACGACTCGGCAAGCCTTTGCGTGCCGTGCGTCGTCGGACGGATGTGGCAGTGTTCACCCGGATGCATCGAACCGAGGCCCGCACGCGATGAACACCGTCCTGCTCCTGCTCATCGCCATCATCTTTCCGTGGGCCGTCCACCTCGCGCCCCCGCGTCAGCGGCCGCTCGCACTCGTGGGCATGGTCGCCGTCGTGATGCTGTTCGGCATCTTCGTCAGCAACCCGCTCACGAGCTGGGCTTTCTGGGCGGGCATCGTGGTGGGTGTCGCCAGCATCGTCGGCGCGTCCGTGCTGCTCGCCCCGAAGCGCTGACCACCGCCCATCGCTACTTGTCGGTGGGCTCCAGGTACTGATCGATGACCTGCGTCGCGAGCTGCGCGTTGTCGGTCAGGGTGACGCCCTCGCGCAGCGCCACCACCCCGCGGGCCTGCTGCTTGTTGAGCACCAGCGCCAGGCCCAGCGCGATCTTGGCCTCGCCCAGGTTCGGGTCGATCGCGACCGCCGAACGGGCGGGGGCGAGGGCATCGCCGGGCAGCTCGGCGCGAACCATCGAGAACGCCTCGAACGCGGCGGCCGTCGCATCCTTCGGGTCGATCGCCGCCGCCTTCGTGAACGCCACCGTGGCGGCCTTCTGCTGACCCCGCTGGCTCAGGATGGTGCCGCGCGCCATGGCCGCCTCGCCCATCCGGGCGTCGCGGGCGAGCGCACGCGTGTACGCACCCAGGGCCGGCTTCGTCTGCTTCCGGCGCTCCAGGATGCGGCCGTTCACGAACTGCCCGGGTGCGGAGCGCTTCCAACCTCGCGGCCACGCCGCGTACAGTTTCGCGGCATCCGCCTGCTTGCCCGTACGGGCCAGGTAGAGGGCCCGCGCGACCGCGACGGCGAGGACCTTCGGCGAGCGGTTCTGTGCCGCCGCGTATGCGCGCGAGAGGTCGGCCACCGGCGTCCAGTCGGGCGACGCGGTGAGCTTCACGGTGCGCTCGGCGCGCCCGCGGCGGAACTGCACGTCCACCGGCTTACCGGCCGGCAGCCCCCGCAGGGCCGTCTGGAGCTGGCCTGTGGTGAGAGTGGGCACCGAGTTGATTGACAGGATGACGTCGCCGCGCCGGATGCCGGCCTTGACGGCCTCACCCCTGGGGGCGAGGGCGCCCACGAGCTGGCCGCCCTGGGCGGGCAGCTTGAGCGACCGGGCGAGGGGGCGCCACAGCGGTACCAGATCCATGTCGAGCCGGCCGCGGGGGCTGGTGGTCGCCAGCGAGACGGTCTTCTGCAGCGTGTTCGACACGCGGCTCTGCGCGTCGGAGGCCTGCAGCCGAATGCGGTACTTGCCGGCCGGCAGCTGGTAGCCCTGCTGGTTCGTGGCCTGCAGCAGCATGTAGACGCGGCCGGGCGCGGTGGCGGTGGCGGTCGTGGTCTGCACCAGCTTGTCGCCCTTGGTGTCGAACACCTGTGCCGTGACGGTCCCCGGGCCGCTGACGCGGACGCCCACCAGGAAGCGCGCGTGGCCCTGCGGGGCCGACACCGACGCGGGCACCTTGAGGTTACGCAGCACCGGCGGGCCGACGGCGGCGGCGGGCGGCGTTGTGGCCGTCGGCGCCGTCGCCGCGGTGGTCGTCCTCGTGGGTGTCGTCCGCGTCGGTGTGGCCGCAGGCGTCACCTGCGTGACCGCGCCCGACCCGGTGCCGGGCGACGTCGGGGCGGTCGCCGTGGGGGCCGGCGACACCTGCTCCACGGCGGGCTGGGCGAGCGCGGGGGCCGCGGCGCCGAGGCCGGCGGCGAGCACCGTGAGGGCACCGAAAGCGGCGTGGCGATGGGAACGAAGACGTCGCATTGGGGCGACCCTACCACGGCTCTGTAGCATCGCCGGGCGATGCCGTCACCCCTTACGCCGCTCGAATACATCGAACATTTCCTGGGCGGCGAGTCGGTGGACGAGGCGTCTGCGCGGGACTTCTTCCGCACGTGGGTGGCCGACGTGGGCGCCGATCCGCAGATGGCCGCGTGGATGGTGCACGCGGCGCGCGCGGGTGTGGACGACTCCACGCTGTTCGCCCTCGTCTCCGAGCTGGTGGCGTCGGGGCAGCGCCTCGAGCTGGCGTCGCTGGGTCCGGTCGGCTCCATCGTGTCGACTGGCGCCCTGGGGGACGCTGTCGCGCTGGTCGCGATCCCCATCGCGGCCGCCCTGGGGGTCAGGGTCCTGTGCGATGCGGAGGAGGGGGTCGGGGTGTTCGGCGGTCTCGGTGAGCAGCTGGCCTCCATCCCGGGCTTCCTCGACGGGCTGCCGTTGCGCGACGCGATCGCCGGGCTCGCCGAAGGGGGGTGCGCCACGTCGACGGGGATGGGGGAGATCGCCCCGGCGCAGCGGCGCCTGGCCGCGCTGCGCGCCCACACGGGCCTGGGCAGGGACCCGTCCACCGTTGCGGCGTCCGTCGTCGCGCGGGTGCTCGCGCTGGGCGCGCCCGCGGCATGCATCCACGTGCCGTTCGGCGACGGGGCCATGGTCCCCGACCGGGCGGGCGCCGACCGCGTCGCCGCCGTCGCCGCGGCTTTCGGGGAAGCCTGGGGGCGACGTCTGCCCGTGGTACTCACCGAGGTGCCCGCCATCATCGGGCCCGGGCTGGGCCACGCGCCGTCCGTTCGGGCGGCGGCCCAGGTGCTCGACGGGGGCGGCGACGCCGGCCTGCGCGACGCGGCCACGCGCGTGGCCGGCGCGCTGGCGGCGGCGCTGGGCCTGGGCGACGAGGGCGACGCCGGGCGCGCCATCGCGGACGGGTCGGCACGTGAGGCCGCCGGCCGGTGGGTGGCCGCCCACCACGCCCGGCCGAACGTCTGGACCGAGGCGGGCGGCCCGCCGCTGGCTCCCCACACGCGGGAGGTCATCGCCGCGGCCGCGGGCGAGGTGCGGGTGTCGTCGCCCGGGGCCCTCGGGGCCGCCGTGCGGCGCCTGGGGGCGGGGCGCCTGCATCCCATCCAGAGCGTCGACCCCGGGGTGGGGGTGGTGTTCTCGATCGTGCCCGGCGAGCAGGCCGAGGCGGGCGAGACCATCGCGACGGTCCACGGGCGCGACGCGTACATGGCCGACGCGGTGCGCGACGAGATCGCGGCCCTTGTCGGAGGACGCCGTGCCTGAGCTGCCCGAGGTCGAGACGGTCCGCCGCCAGCTCTCGCGCCGCATCCCGGGCCGGATGATCCTCCGCGTGGAAGTGCACGACCCGCTGTGCGTGGCCCCCGCCGACCCCGAGGAGCTGCGCGTCCTGGAGGGGCGGGAGGTGCGCCGCGTCGCGCGCCGCGGAAAGCACCTCCTGATCCATCTGGACGACGGGGCGGCGCTGGTGGTGCATCTGCGCATGACCGGCCGCCTGCTGTGGCACGCGCCGGGCCGGGCGGACGACGCCGACCGGTTCCTGCGCGCGGTCGTCGCGCTGGACGACGGGTCGCGGCTGGCGTTCGCCGATCAGCGCCGCTTCGGCCGCCTGCGCGTCCTGCCGGCCGGGGGCGACCCCGAGGCGTTCTGGCGGGGCCGCGTGGGCGCCGAGCCGCTGGGGGCCGGGTTCGACAACGCCGCGCTGGCCCGGGCGCTGCGGGGGCGCAGCACCCCCGTGAAGGCCGCGCTGCTCAACCAGGCGCTGGTCGCGGGCGTGGGCAACATCTATGCCGACGAGGCCCTTTTCCGGGCCCGCATCCACCCTCTCACGGACGCCGGGGCGCTGGGACCCCGCCGGGTCGCCGCGCTGCGCGAGGCCATCGTTGACGTGCTGGAGCAGGGGGTGGCGACCGGCGGGGCCTCCATCCGTGACTACGCCGACGCGGAGGGTGCCCGGGGCGGGATGCAGGACGTGCTCCGTGTCCACCTGCGCGAGGGCGAGCCCTGCGTGCGCTGCGGCGCCGTCATCCGAAAGCTGCGCGTGGCCCAGCGCGGCACGTACGTGTGCCCGGCGTGCCAGCGGCGGGGGCGCTGACGTGCCGATCGGCGGCGTCGCCATCGGCCACTGGACCGACGCGGACGCGGGCACGGGCTGCACCGTGGTCATCCCGCCGCCCGGCACCGTGGGCGCGATCGACGTGCGCGGGGGAGGGGCCAGCACCCGCGAGGCGGCGCTGCTCGACCCCGTCAGCAACGTGCCCGGGCCCACCGCGCTGCTCCTGACGGGTGGCAGCGCCGTCGGCCTCGACGCGGCCGCGGGCGTCACCCGGTGGTGCCGCGAGCGTGGCGTCGGCCACGACGTATCGGTGGCGACGGTTCCCATCGTCGTGTCGGCCGTCATCTTCGATCTGGGCATCACGGGCGGCGCGCGTGTCCCGGGGCCCGACGACGCCTACGCGGCGTGCGCGGCGGCGCGGGATGCACCCCCGGCGCAGGGCTGCGTGGGGGCGGGGACGGGCGCGACCGTCGGCAAGTTCTTCGGTCGGGAGGGGTGGTGCAAGGGTGGCCTGGGGTGGGCCGAGGCCACCACGTACGACGGGGCCCGCGTCGGGGCCCTGGTCGTGGTCAACGCGTTCGGCGACGTGCTGGACGAGCGCGGTGACGTGCTGGCGGGCGCGTGGCGTGACGGCATCGGCTTCGTGCGGACGTCCGAGTGGAGTCTGCGGCGCCCGCCGTCGCATCCCCGCATCGCCCCGACCCACACCACGCTGGCGTGCGTCGTCACCGACGCGGCGCTCACGCCGGTGGAGGCAACCCACGTGGCCCGGGCGGCGTCCGCGGGCGTCTGCCGATGCGTTGCGCCCGTCAACACGGCGCTCGACGGCGACGTGAGCTTCGCCCTGGCCACCGGGGCCCGCCCGGCGGCGGCCATCGGGTGCGCCCTGGCCGCCGCGACGGCCACGGAGCGGGCGGTGCGCAACGCCGTGCGGCACGCCGTCACGCTGCGGGGGGTCCCGACGGCGACGATGCGCCGCGCGGGAGCCGACTAGGAGATCCCGAGCATCGCGTCGAGCTCGCCGGAGCGGTCCAGCGCGGACAACTCGTCGAAGCCCCCGATCGGCGTCCCGCCGATGAGGATCTGTGGCACCGTGCGCCGCCCGGTGAGCTCCACCAGCCTCTCGCGGCCGTTGGGGTCCAGGTCCACCATCTCCTCGGTGAACTCCACGCCCTTCTTGCTGAGCAGGGCCTTCGCGCGCGTGCAGTAGGGGCACACGCGGCCCGTGTACATCACGACATCGACCATACCCCGCAGGGTATCACGGTGGTCCGCGGCCGTCGGTGTGCGCGGTCCGTTCCCGTCGGTCCGGGATCCGATGCCGCGCGGCGGCACGCGTCCCGACAACGTGGCGGGCCTGCATGCGGCACGCTCCGAAGGCCCGGACGGGCAACGCCGGCGGGCGGCCATGCCACCATTCGCGTGATGGCCGACCCCCTCGAGACCGACGCCGTGGTGCTGCGCGCCATCCGCTACGGCGAGGCCGATGCCGTGCTCAGCATCTACACCCGCGACAGGGGGCGCGTGTCGGCCATGGCCAAGGGCGTGCGTAAGGCCACGTCGCGGCTGGGCGGGCGGGTCCAGCCGGGCGTGTGGTCGCGCCTGTCGCTCCATCGGGGCCGGGGCGACATGTACCAGCTGCGCGGGGCACACGTGGTGCGCACCAACGCCGGGTTGTGGACCGAGGCGCGGCGGCTGGCGGCGGCGTCCTGCGTGCTCGAGGCCGCCATGAGGGTGCTGCCCGAGGAGGAGGCCAACGAGGAGGCGTTCGCGCTGCTGGTGCGCGCGCTCGGGGCCCTCGCGGATGGGCCCACGCTGCCCGGACCTCCGCACCTGCACCCCGTGGTGCTGGGATTCGGCGCGAAGCTGCTGGTGGTCAGCGGCCTGCTTCCCCACCTGCAGGCGTGCGTGACCTGCGGGGCGCCCCCCCCGGTGCGCTGGTTCTCGGCCCGCGCGGGCGGGGTCCTGTGCGACGGGTGCGGCCATGGAGTCCGAGTGGGCGACGGCGGCCGCACCGCGATGATCGCGCTGCTCGCGAGCCCACTTCGTGGCGCGGCGGACCGGCCGCTTGAGCCCGCCGACGCGGTCGACGTGGAGCGGATCATCGGCGCGGTCCTGGGCGAGCACCTCGGGCTGGGGCTTCGCTCCGCCACGCCGGGCTGAGCGGCGCCGCGCGTCGTCGCCGTGGCGCCGACGGAGGGGGCGGGGGCAGGGTCCCCCGGCGCGCGGGCGACGGTCGCGGCGTCGTGGGGGCCGCTGTGGCGGCGGCCGCCCACGAAGAACGTCGACGTGCCACGGGGGCCGCCGGCCTCGGCGCCGGCGACGACTCCCGCACCCGTGCGGCCGAGTCCTCGTCGTCGAGGTCCCGCAGGAACGCCTCGAGGTTCGGTCCCCGGCCGGCGTCGCCGGCGATGTCCCGGTGCGTTCGCTCCCGGTGACCGGGCAGCGCGTCGTGCGTCTCCCGAAATCGGCCCTGGCGACCGGCGTCCCGGTCGGTCCGAACGGACCCGCCGGGGAGGGCCGTTTACCGGGCGCCCGCGGTCCCGCGCATATCGGCCCGGGTATGCTCGGTGGACCATTTCGCGCGAAGCCGCGCACCAGCAACCGGGAGACCTGCCAGTCGTGGCACCGACGTTTCAGGACGTGATCCTCCGCCTCCACGCGTACTGGGGCGAGAAGGGCTGCCTGATCATGAACCCGTACCACACCGAGGTCGGGGCGGGTACGTTCAACCCGGCGACGCTGCTGCGCAGCCTGGGGCCGCGGGAGTGGCGGTGCGCATACGTCGAGCCGTCCATCCGGCCCACCGACGGCCGCTACGGCGAGAACCCGTTCCGCCTGCAGCACTACTTCCAGTACCAGGTGCTGCTGAAGCCGTCGCCCGCCGACGTGCAGGACCTGTACCTGGGCTCGCTCACGGTGTTGGGCATCAAGCCCGCCGAGCACGACATCCGCTTCGTCGAGGACGACTGGGAGGGGCCCACGCTGGGCGCCTGGGGCCTCGGCTGGGAGGTCTGGATGGACGGCATGGAGATCACGCAGTTCACGTATTTCCAGCAGGCCGGCGGCATCGACCTCACCCCCATCTCGGTCGAGCTCACGTACGGCTTGGAGCGCATCGCGATGTACCTCCAAGGCGTCGGGTCCGTGTACGACCTCGAATGGGCGCACGGCGTCTCGTACGGCGACGTGTACCGCGAGAACGAGCGTCAGTGGAGCGCCTACAACTTCGAGAGGGCCGACACGGACGCGCTGTTCCAGCGGTTCGCCCAGCACGAGAAGGAGTGCGGCGACTGCCTCGAGGCCGGCCTCGTGCTGCCGGCGTACGACCACGTGCTCAAGTGCAGCCACTCGTTCAACCTGCTCGACGCGCGGGGCGTGATCAGCGTCACCGAGCGGGGCAGCTACATCTGGCGCGTGCGGGCCCTGGCCGCCAAGGTCGCCGAGGCGTACCTGGCCCAGGAGAACGCCGCGGCGGGGGTGGTGGCGTGAGCGACCTGCTTATCGAGATCGGCTGCGAGGAGCTTCCGGCCAGCGCCTGCCGCGAGGCCATCGCGCAGGTCCCCGACCTTGCCCGCAAGGCGCTTGCCGCCGCGCGCCTGCCCGAGGGTGACCCCCGGGTGTGGGTCGCGCCGCGCCGCATCGCGGTGATGGTCGAGGGGCTTCCCGACACGCGCGAGGGGCGCTCCGTGGAGGCCCGCGGGCCGGCCGAGAAGGCCGCGTTCGACTCCGACGGCAACCCCACGAAAGCGGCGCAGGGCTTCGCCCGCAGCCACGGGCTGACGGCGGACGGGCTGACGGTGGAGGAGGTCGACGGGCGCCGGTTCGTGTTCGCCCGCCGCGAGGAGCCGGCGGCCGATACGGCGTCGCTTGTGCCCGGCATCGCCGCGGCCATCGTCAACGGCCTGCGCTTCGGCAAGAACATGCGCTGGGGTGACGGCACCGGCCTGCGGTTCTCCCGCCCGGTGCGGTGGATCGTCGCCACGTTCGGCGGGCGCCCGGTGGAGTTCGAGATCCACGGCCTGGCCGCGGGCGCCACCAGCCAGGGCCACCGTTTCCTGGGGCACCCCGTGGAGATCGGCGAGGCCTCCGGATATCGCGA
Source organism: Thermoleophilia bacterium (assembly GCA_020438485.1). Classification (GTDB taxonomy): domain Bacteria; phylum Actinomycetota; class Thermoleophilia; order Miltoncostaeales; family Miltoncostaeaceae; genus JAGQUM01. The sequence goes on from JAGQUM010000047.1 coordinate 8,959, forward strand.
CGCGCTGCGCGGGGCGTCGGTCATCGCCGACCACGACGAGCGCCGCCGGGTCATCACCGAGGGCCTCGACGCCGCCGCCGCCGCCGACGGCGCCGCCTGGGAGGACCCCCTGCGCAAGCTCGAGGAGGTCGTCCACCTGGTGGAGGCGCCCAGCGTGATCGTGGGCGACATCCTGCCCGAGCACCTGCGCCTTCCCGAGGACGTGCTGGTGACGGCCATGCAGAGCCACCAGCGCTACTTCCCGCTGCGGCGGTCCGACGGCTCGCTGGCGCCGCGGTTCCTGGCCGTCTCCAACGGCGACCCGGCCCACAACGACACCATCGCGCGCGGCAACGCCGGCGTGCTCGACGCCCGACTGCAGGACGCGTCGTTCAGCTGGGACCGCGACCGCGAGGCGGGGCTCGCGGCCCTCGACGACCGCCTGGACGCGATCGTGTTCCACGCCAAGCTGGGCAGCATGGCCGACAAACGCGACCGCCTCGCCGCGGGCGCGGAGGCCATCGCGCGCGCGGCGGGACTCACCGACGCGCAGGTCGCCCAGGCGCGCCGCGCGGGCGAGCTGGCCAAAGTCGACCAGGGCGCCGTGCTGGTGGCCGAGTTCAGCGATCTGCAGGGCTACGTGGGCGCGCGGTACGCGGAGGCCGAGGGGGAGGACCCCGTCGTCGCAGGCGCCGTGCAGGACCACTACCTGCCGGAGGGGCCCGACTCGCCTCTTCCCGGCAGCGACGTCGGCGTGGCCGTCGCCCTGGCGGAGAGGATCGACAACCTCACCGGGCTGTTCCTGGCGGGCGACGTGCCCACCAGCTCCAAGGACCCGTACGCCCTGCGCCGCGCGGCGGCCGGCGTCGTCCGCATGCTCACCGACCGCGGCTGGCGCGTGCCGTTGCACGACCGGTTCGAGGCGACGGCCGACGCGCTCGCGGCGCAGGGGGCTGACATCGCGGCCGACCGCGCCGCCGTGTTCGCCCAGCTCGACGCGTTCGTCGCCGACCGTGTCGCGTACCAGCTGCGGGGCGAGGGCGTCGGCGCCGAGCCGGTCGCCGCCGCCGTCGGCGCGGGCTTCGATGATGTCACCCGCACCGCGGCCTGGGCGCGCGCGCTGGCCGAGGCGGTCCCCTCGGAACCCTTCCAGAAGGCATGGACGGCGTCCATTCGGCTGGAGCGCATCGGGGCCAAGGCGGCGGCGGAGGCCGCGGAGGCCGACGCGTCGAACCCGGAGGGCGACGGCGAGCGGCGACTGGCCGAGGCCACGCGCGCCGCGCTCGACCCGGTGGACGAGGCCCGGCACGAGGGAGACGTCGCGGCCGCCATGGCGGCGCTGGGTCCGCTGGCCGACGCCGTCGACGGGTTCTTCGACGACGTACTTGTCAACGACGAGGACCCGCACGTGCGGGCCCGTCGGTATGCCCTGATCCGCGAGGCAGCGGAGGTGTTCGGGCGCGTCGCGCGGTTCAGCGCGGTCACCGCCCAGGCGGAGGCGGGGAAGTAGGCGGGCGGCTCCACGCGGGGTCGCGCGACACCAACAAGGAGGAAGCGTTGAGCACCAAGGCGGGCACCAAGCGGGTCTACGACTTCGCCGAGGGGTCGCGCGACATGCGTGATCTGCTGGGCGGCAAGGGCGCCAACGTCGCCGAGATGACCCGGCTGGGCCTCCCGGTGCCGCAGGGCTTCACCGTGACCACGGCGACGTGCATCGACTACCTGGAGAACGACCACACCAACCCCGAGGGTCTGGACGACGAGGTCAGCGAGCACCTCGGGCGCCTGGAGGAAGCGGTCGGCAAGACGCTTGGAGACCCGGACAACCCGCTGCTGGTGTCCGTACGCTCGGGCGCCAAGTTCTCGATGCCCGGGATGATGGACACCGTGCTCAACCTGGGCCTCAACGACAAGAGCGTCGAGGGCCTGGCCGCCAGGACCGGCAACCCGCGCTTCGCGTACGACTCCTACCGCCGCTTCATCCAGATGTTCGGTGACGTCGTCGCCGAGGTCGACCGCGACCTGTTCGAGAAGGCGCTGACGGCCATGAAGAAGGACCGCGGCGTGGAGCAGGACGTCGACCTCACCGCCGACGACCTGAAGGAGTTGGTCGGCCGGTTCAAGCAGATCTATAAGGACAACAAGGGCGAGGACTTCCCCCAGGACCCGCGCGCGCAGCTCGACGCGTCCATCAACGCCGTGTTCGAGAGCTGGGACAACAAGCGCGCCCGCGACTACCGGCGCATGGCCCGCATCCCGCACGACCTCGGCACGGCCGTGAACGTGCAGCAGATGGTGTTCGGCAACACCGGTTCGGGCTCCGCCACGGGCGTGGCGTTCACGCGCGACAACACCACGGGCGAGAAGGGCGAGCCGTTCGGCGAGTTCCTCGTCAACGCCCAGGGCGAGGACGTCGTGGCCGGCATCCGCACGCCCGAGCAGCTCCCGAAGCTGCGCGACCACCTGCCCGAGGCGTACGACAAGCTCATCGCCACGATGGACATGCTCGAGAAGACGTACCGCAACATGCAGGACGTCGAGTTCACCATCGAGGACGGGCAGCTCTACATGCTGCAGACGCGCAACGGCAAGCGCTCGGCGCAGGCCATGGCGCGCATCGCCGTCGACATGGTCGACGAGGGCCACGTGACGGCCGAGGAGAGCCTGCGCGACCTGGTGGACGCATCCCAGGTGCGCCAGCTGCTGCTGCCCCAGCTCGACGCCGCGAACGCCCCCGACCCGGTCGCGTCGGGCGTCGCCGCGTCGCCGGGCGCCGCGTGCGGTCTCATCGCGTTCACCGCCGACGAGGCGGAGGAGCGCGCCCGCGCCGGCGAGAAGGTCATCCTGGTGCGCGACGAGACCACGCCGGACGACTTCCACGGCATGGTGGCGTCGGAGGGCATCCTGACGGCCCGCGGCGGCAAGACCAGCCACGCCGCCATCGTCGCCGTCGGCATGGGCACGCCCGCCGTCACCGGCGTGAGCGGCCTGCACATCGACGAGCACGAGAAGACCCTGACGGTGGGCGGGCGCACGGCCACGGCCGGCGACCACATCACCATCGACGGCACCACGGGCACCGTGTTCATCGGCGACGCCCCGCTGCTGCCGCCCGACCCCCACAACCCGTACCTCGAGCGCATCCTCGAGTGGTCCGACAAGCATCGCCGCCTGCAGGTGCGCACGAACGCCGACACCCCCGAGGACGCCGCCCGCGCACGCGACTTCGGCGCCGAGGGCATCGGCCTGTGCCGCACCGAGCACATGTTCGGCGGCGAGGACCGCCTGCCGCACGTGCGCGCCATGATCATGGCCGAGACACACGAGGATCTCGTCGCCTCGCTGCACCCGCTGCGCGAGTTCCAGGAGGAGGACTTCTACGGCATCTTCAAGGCCATGGAGGGCCTGCCCGTGACGGTCCGCCTGCTCGACCCGCCGTTGCACGAGTTCCTGCCCGACTACACGGACCTGCGGATGCGCGTCGCCGCCGCGCAGATCTCGGGCCGGCCGGACGAGGAGGCCGAGGAGCAGCTGCCGAAGGTCGAGAAGCTGCAGGAGGTCAACCCGATGCTCGGCACCCGCGGCGTGCGCCTGGGTATCGAGATCCCCGAGCTGTACCGCATGCAGGTGGCGGCGATCATCAACGCGGCGTGCCGGGTGAAGAAGGACACCGGCCACGAGCCGATCGTGGAGATCATGATCCCGCTCGTCGGGTTCGACGAGGAGCTGCGCTTCATGCGCGACGAGGTCGTCGACGTGGCGGAGGCGGCCCTCAAGGAGCGCGGCGAGACGCTGCACTACACGGTCGGCACGATGATCGAGCTGCCGCGGGCCGCGATGGTGGCCGACGAGATCGCCCACCACGCCGACTTCTTCAGCTTCGGAACGAACGACCTCACGCAGACCACGCTGGGCTTCAGCCGCGACGACGCCGAGACCAAGTTCCTGGCGCAGTACCTGGAGCAGGGCATCATCCAGAGCAACCCGTTCGAGCACATCGACCAGAAGGGCGTGGGGGGTTTGGTGAAGATCGTCTGTGACCTTGCCCGCGACGTGAAGAAGATCAAACTTGGCGTCTGCGGCGAGCACGGGGGCGACCCCGACTCGGTGAAGTTCTTCCACACGCTGGGCCTCGACTACGTGTCGTGCTCGCCGTTCCGCGTGCAGACCGCCCGCATCGCGGCGGCGCAGGCGGCGCTGGAACAGGGTGAGAACGACCGCTAGCCGGACTCCCGACCCCGTGCCGCGCCGCATCGTCGTCCTGCGGCACGGGGAGTCGGTCCACAACGCCGCGCGCCTGTGGCAGGGGCAGGCCGACTCGGACCTGTCCGAGACCGGCGTCGCCCAGGCCCGGGCGTCGGCGCGGGCCCTGGCGCTGGTCGGCGTCACCCGGGTGGTGGCGTCCGATCTGCGCCGGGCGGCCGAGACGGGCCGCGCCGTGGCCGACGCCGCCGGCGTCACGCTGGAGCTCGACGCGGCGTTCCGCGAGATCAGCGTGGGCCTCTGGGAGGGGCGCGCGCACGACGAGGTGCAGCGGGAGGACGCCGGGCTCTGGGCCCGGCTGCAGGCGTACGAGGATGTCCGGTGGGGCCACACCGGCGAGCGCCCATCCGACGTGCTCGCCCGCGTGGGAGTGGCCGGCGCGCAGCTCGCCGAAGAGCTGGACGACGGTCAATGCGCCGTGGTGGCCACCCACGGCCTCGCGGGTCCGCAGCTGGCCGCGAGCCTGCTCGGCGAGGACCCGATCGCCCTGATCCGCGAGCGCGGGGGCCTCGGCAACGCCCGGTGGATCACACTGGAGGACGCCGGAGACGGCTGGCGCTTGGTGGAGTGGAACGCCGGCCCCGACCCGGAGGAGGCGTAGGCGCCTCGCGCCGCCCGGGCGGTCTGCGACGATCGCGCGGTCCACGCGACCCCGGGGAGGTCCGGGCGATGTCCCGCAGCGCTGCACCGTGGCCCGCCGGCGCGCCGTGCTGGGTCGACTGTCAGGTGGACGATCCCGCCCGCGCAGCGGCGTTCTACGCGGGTCTGCTGGGATGGGGGTTCGGCGAGCACGACGCCGCGACGGACGGCTACCTGACAGCGTCGCTCGACGGCGCCAAGGCGGCGGGCATCGGGCCGAAGGCGTCGGGCGCGGGCATGCCGTCGGTGTGGCACACGTACTTCGCCGTCGACGATGTCGACGCGGCCGCGGCCAGCGTGGCGGCGACCGGCGGCACCGTCCTCATGATGCCGTTCAACGTGGGTACGTCCGGCCGCATGGCGATGGCCGCCGACCCGCGGGGCGCGACGTTCGGGCTGTGGCGCGGCACCGGCCTCCCCGGCGCCGACGTCACCCACCGCTGCGGGGCGTACGGCTGGAGCGAGCTGCGCACGCCCGACACCGGCCGCGCCGCCCGCTTCTACGAGTGGCTGTTCGGGTGGGCGTTCGCCGACGCGTCGCCTCCCGCGGACGACGCCTGGCTGTTCATCCCCGGCGGCACGGGCGCGCCCGGGGGCGTGGTCCGGTTCGACCCGGCGGCCGGGGCCGGCGCGGGCGGGGCCTCGTGGGCCGTCGGATTCCTCGTGGCCGACCTCGGCACCGCGCTCGGCCGCGTGGATGAGCTGGGGGGCGTGGCCCCGCCGGAGGGAAGGGACGGGCCGCGCGGCCGCGAGGCGCTGGTCGCGGGCGCATGCGGGGAGACGTTTCTGCTGGTGGAGCCCGGCGGGCCGCCGGGTGCTCGCCCGTAAGCGCGTCCCGGGCGCCGGGGTGTGGGAGGATCCCGGCGACCCGCGACGAGAGGAGCCCGCATGCCGACGCGCGACGAGCCCTGGCCCGACGGAACGCCGTGCTGGGTGGGGGCCCAGGTGGACGACGTGGGGGCGGCCAGGGCGTTCTACGCGGGCCTGTTGGGCTGGGAGATCCACGACGGGCCCCCGGAGGCCGGCGGGTATCTGATGGCCGTCAGGGACGGCCGACCGGTGGCGGGGCTCGGCCCCATGCCCGAGGGGGAGCCCATGCCGCCGGCGTGGACCACGTACTTCGCCGCCGGTGACGCCGACGACGTGGCCGGCGACGCGGCCGACGCCGGCGGGACGGTGTTCGTGCCCCCGTTCGACGTGTTCGACCTGGGACGGATGGCCGTCGTGGGCGACCCGGCCGGGGCGGTGTTCGGCGTGTGGCAGGCCGGAAGCCACCACGGGACGGGCGTCTTCAACGAACCCGGCGCGCCGTGCTGGCACGAACTCCACACCCGCGACTACGCGTCCGTGCAGGAGTTCTACGCCGTGGTGTTCGGCTGGACGTACCGGGAGATCGGCGACGGCGAAAACCTGATCTACAGCGTGTTCGCCAACGTCGAGGGCACCGTGGTGGGCGGGGTGTGCGACGACGCGGTCATCGGCGTTCCCGCCCAGGTGCCCGCCCATTGGCTGACGTGGTTCGCCGTGGCCGACGCGGACGACGCCGCCGAGGCCACGGTCCGCCTGGGGGGCACGGTGGGCGGCGAGCCGCGCGACAGCCCGTTCGGACGCATGGTGGTGGCGCAGGGGCCGTGCGGCGAGATGTTCGGCCTCATCGACCCGGCCTCCGGGCGGGAGGACGTCCCGCCGCGGGGCTGACGGGGCCTCAGGGCGCGTCGCGGGGGCGGGACAGGCTCGAGGGCCACCACACCCGGCGCCCCATGTCGGCCACGATCGCGGGTACCAGCAGCGTTCGCACCACGAGCGTGTCCAGCAGGACGCCGAACGCCACGAGGAAGCCCACCTGCACGAGGGCCCACAGGGGGAGCAGGCAGAGCATCGCGAACGTGCCCGCCAGCACCACGCCGGCCGACGTGATGACGCCACCCGTCAGCGACAGGGCGCGCAGCATGCCGCCGCGCGTGCCGTGGCGGGGCGTCTCCTCCCGCGCGCGGGCCATGAGAAAGATGCTGTAATCGACGCCGAGCGCTACGAGGAACACGAAGCCGTAGAGCGGCAACGACGGGTCGGTTCCCGGGGCCCCGAGCACGAGGTTGAAGAACCACGCGCTGAACCCCAGGGCACCCGCGAACGACACGATCACGGTCGCGATCAGCACGAGCGGCGCGGCGAGGCAGCGCAGCAGCGCCGCGAGGACGGCGAACACCACGACGAGAATCAGGGGCGGCAGGACCAGCGCGTCGCGGACGCCCGCGTCGGCGAGGTCCTTCTCGATGGCGGTGATGCCCCCCACGCGCGTGCCGGGCACGGCGGTGCGGACGTCGCGGCGCAGTTCCGGGATGACGTCGTACGCGGCCTCGCTGAGGGGGTCGTCGCCCAGCACCACCTGCACCGACGTGCCCGCGGGACCCCTCCGCCGCGACCCCACCGCGATGACGCCCGGGACGCTCGCGGCCGCCGCCTCGGCCGAGAGCACGTCGCCGCCGGGCGGCACCAGCATGGCGGTGGGGGCGCTGACGCCGGCGGGAAACGCCCCGTCCAGCATGCGCTGCCCGCGCACGGACTCCACATCGCCCCGGAACGCGTCGGCGCTCGTCAGCCGATCGCCCAGGAACACAAGGCCCCCGGCCAACGCGAGCAGGGCGGCCAGCGTCGCCGCCCACGTGCGGCGTGGCCGCCGCATCACGGCCCCCCCCAGCCGCGCCCAGACACCCGCGTGGGCGTCGCCCTCGTCGCCGACGCGGGGGACCATGGGCCAGAACACCCGGCGCCCGCACACGCCCAGTAGGGCGGGCAGCAACGTCAGCATCACGACGGCGCTGATCGCCACCCCCAGCGCACCGACCGGACCGAGCCCGGCGGTGGAGTTCACCTGGGCCAGGCTCAACACCAGCAGGCCCGCGACGACGGTGCCGGCCGACGCGGCGATGGCCGGGCCCGCCCGCCTCACGGCCGCCGCGGCGGCGGCGCGCGGGGACGCGTGGCGGCGCAGCTCCTCGCGGTGGCGGGCCACCAGCAGGAGGGCGTAGTCGGTGCCGGCGCCGAACACCAGCACCAGCAGGATGCCCTCGGTCTGGCTGTTGATCGTGAGGCCGGCGTCGGCCGCGGCGGCCGCGGCCGCCCGCACGAGGTGCTCGGCGAACAGGACGCAGCCCAGTGGCAGGACCCAGAACACCGGCGAGCGGTAGATCAGCAACAGAAGCACGAGGACGAGCCCCGCGGCGGCCAGGAACAGCGTCCGGTTGACGTCGCCGAACGCGTCGACGGCGTCGGCGGAGTAGCCGGCCGGTCCGGTGACGGCCGTGGAGAGGCCTGGCGGCAGGCCGCGGGCGGTGCTCCTCCTGATCTCGCCGACCGCACGACGCAGCAGGTCGGTGTCGCCCTGCACGTGCAGCGGCACGCTGAACCCGGCGGCGACGTCGGCCGGCGTGCCGATGACGCGCGTCGCCGTCCGCGTTCCCAGCGACGGCCGCGGCGCCGCCCACGCGTCACGTGCCGCGGCGATGGCGCGTCGGTCGGCCTGCGTGAGCCCGCCGTCGCGCCGGAACACCACGAGCGCCGGCGTCAGCTCGCCGCCGGGGAACGCCCTCAGCTCGCGGCTGACGGCCACCGACTCGCTGTCGCCGGGCAGGAACGTCACCTGGTCATTGCGGACCTTCGACGCGAGGTCCGCCGCGCCGGGGGCGGCCACCATCGCGACGGCGGCGCACACCATCAGCACGCACCACGGGCCGATGCGCGTCGCGAAGAGCCGTGCGTACCGCGTCAACCGGGCCTTCCCACCATGCCGCGCGACTCTACCCGGCCGGTCCGCGGACGCGGGACGGTAGTGTTGGCCCATGGCGGGAGAACTGGCGGCGGCCATGATGGCCGACATGGTCGACAACCGGCCGCGGCTGGAGCGATACATGGAGCAGGAGAGCTCCCGCGTGCTGCACGAGGAGTTCCTGGCGGCCGAGGGCGGGACGCTGCCGGACCGCCACGCGCGCCTGACGAGCGCCCGGCTGGCGGGGGCCAGGGCGTGGCTGCGCCACCTGGCCGCGTCGCTGCGGGCGTCGTGGGACGGTGGCCCGCCCGACCTCCAGGCGCAGCTCGAGCGCTGGGTGCAGGGCGCCCGCGAGCGCGTCGAGGCCATGGAGGTCGACGAGCAGGCGGCCCTCGAGCGCGAGGGCCTGTCGGGCGACGCCGACGCCGACGCCCGCCGGGTCACGCTGGGCGCGTATATGCGCGCGTTCGCCGAGGGCGTGGGTGCCATCGCGCTGCCCGAGGAGGGAGGACCCGCGTTCGGCGCCCGCGTGACTGCGCTGCTGCGCCGCGATGCCGGCCGCCGCCGCCAGATCGAGCGCGAGGCGTTCCAGGCATGGGCCGGGAGTTCCATGGAGGGCGTCCTCGAGCAGGCGCGGGTGTCGGCTGCGCCGCCCGAGCCGGGCATCGTCCGGGCTCTGGAGGCCGCCGGGGTGTGGTCGTGGATCCACGTGACGTGCGACGCGGTGGGCGAGTCGTTGGAGGAGATCGGGGAGGGGGGGACGCGGTGACATCACCGGACGGGTTCGCGCGGGTCGACGAGGTGGGCGACTGGTGCCGCGGCTGGATCGCGCCGACGCCCGAGTTCATGCGGCGGGCGTCGCACGTGCTGATCGACCGCGACGACGTCGCCTGGATCGTCGATCCGGTCGCCGGGCCGCCGCTGACCGAGGCGGTGGGCGATCGCGCCGTGGGCGGCGTCATCCAGCTGATGGACCGCCACAACCGCCACTGCGCCGCGGTCGCCGCCCACTACGACGTGCCCCACCTGCGCACGCCACCCACCGGCGACGGCACGCCGTTCGAGTCGGTTCCCGTTGTGACCCAGCCCCGCCTGGGATGGGTGGAGATCGCGCTGTGGTGGCCCGAGCGCTCCACGCTGGTGGTCGCCGACGCGCTGGGCACCAGCGACTACCACCGGGCGCCCGGCGAGGACGTCGGGGTTCATCCGCTGTTGCGTGCCGTGGCACCGCCGCGCGTCCTCGCGCGCTACCCGGCCCGCCATGTCCTGTTCGGCCACGGGGAGGGCATCCACGGGCCCGACGCCGCCGAGAGGGTGGCCCGCGCCGTCGACGGGGCACGGGCGGGCATCGCCCCCCTGGGCCTGCGCGGCGCGAGGGCCGCCGGCCGGGCCGGGGTGGGGGCGGTGCGGAGGGTGCTGGGGCGCTGAGCCCGCGACCGGCCTCGCCCCCGGTCGATGACGTCGACGTCGACGAACCGCCTCATTCCCCGGATGACGTCCGTCGGGAGGCCCACGTCGAAGGACGCCACCTCCTCCGCGCGACACCCCGTCGCCGGTCAGGTCGGGTGAACGCGCCGGATACCGGCCCGCGCGGCGCCCGTGCCTCAACGCCCACGGCCAGGGCCTCCGCGGGCATCGGCGCGGGTTTCCGCATCGCGCCGCACCGGGTTGTGCGGTCCCGGCAGGGCTGCCGACGGCGACCGGCCGCGCCGTTCGGCCAGCGCGTCGGCCCGCGCCACGCCCGTTCCTTGGGGGCATCCGCCGCCGAAGTGCCGCACGAGCTCCGCGCGCCTAGCGTCGTGGGCCCGCACGGGCTTCTTCACGCGGCACGATCCGCTTGCCCCTCGCGGCCTGCGCCGAGGGACGCCGTGCCTCGAGGCGGTGCGGCCCCTACGCGGTCTGGACGGCGCAGCGGCCCGTGCCGGCGCAGGCCTCGCATTCGCCGGCGTCGCCGGCCACGTGCGACAGGCAGTGGCCCACGCGCGCCGCGACGGCCTGCGCCATCAGGGGGTGCAGGCCCAGCGGTGCGGCCACCAGGTACGGCACGCCGGGGTGGCGTGACGCGGCTTCGGCGGCCAGATGGGGGATGTCCTCGTCCCAGTGCTTGCCGGGAAGCAGGAAGTACGGGCTGATCACGACGGTGGTGGCCCCCCGCGCCACGCACGTGTCGAACGCCGACTGGATGGACGGCTCAGCCAGCTCCATGTGCGCCGGCTCCACGATGGGGTAGGGGACCACCCCGGCCACCATGCCCGCCATCTCCTCGAGCATCGCGTTGGACTCGGCGCGGCGCGATCCGTGGTCCACGACGATCAGGCCGATGGCCTCGGGGCGGGGGCTGGTCATGGCCCCATGCTACGGCCCCGCCGCGCGATCCCGCCCGCCCGCCGGGTGTACGATCGCGGGTGCTTCCGCGGACGTCCCAGGCAGGTAGATGAACGATCCCTATCGACTCGCGGGCCTCGCCGACGTGCTGGGTCTGCTGCTGGACGGATGGCAGGTGGCCGGCCTCGAATACGCCGACCGCTGCACGTTCGACGGGTCCGACGGGCCCGCCGCGCTGATCGCCATGCGCCGGGGCGAGGAACGTGCCCATCTGTTCCTCACTGACGACGGCCGTGCGGTGTCGCACCGGGCCGTCATCGCCCGGTTCCGGGACCACCCCCACATCTGGAAGCGGGGCCACGCCGGCCTCGAGGACCTGATGTTCGCAATCCCCGAGGCGCCCCCGCGGCCCGCGGCCGAGTGGGCTGCCGTGCCCGAGCCGTTCCCGGAGGCCCTGGAGCTGTCGCCCGGCACGCTGGACGCCGTCATTCCCGTGCACCAGGTCCGCGTGGTCGACGGCGTCAGCATCGCCCTGACCGCGCTGGAGAGCTTCGCCGAGGGGGTCCGCGTGCACTACGTCTGCCACGCCCCCCAGGCGGGCGCGTGGGCCGAGATGTGCGTCAAGCACGTGCGCGCCGAGGACGACAACGGGCGCCTCTACCGCGTGGCGTCCACCGACGCCATCCAGCGCGGGACGCGGTTCACGGGGACGCTGCTGGTGGCGCCGCGAATCCCGCTGGACGCCCGCCGCTTCACGGTCACCATCGGCGCGTTCGGGCGCGTGGACGCCGACGACGGAACGGTGGCCGGACCGTGGGTCTTCCCGATCAGCGTCGAGTGAGCGCGGCCGGCCCGCGCGACGGCGAGCCGTGGCTGGGTCCGCGCGCGGTGCGCAGCGCCGACGCCGTGCGGGACGTGCCCGAGGACCCGTGCCCGTACCGCACGCCGTTCCAGCGCGACCGGGACCGCATCCTCCACAGCAAGGCCTTCCGCCGCCTCAAGCACAAGACGCAGGTGTTCGTGGCGCCCGAGGGTGACCATTACCGCACGCGTCTCACGCACACGCTGGAGGTGTCGGCTTTGTCGCGCACGGTGGCCCGCGCGCTGGCGCTCAACGAGGACCTGGTCGAGGCGATCGCCATGGGCCACGACCTGGGCCACGCACCGTTCGGGCACGCGGGTGAGCACGCCCTCGACGACCTGCTGCGCGAGCGCTTCGGCCGCCGCTTCCACCACAACGAGCAGAGCGTGCGCGTGGTGGAGCACATCGAGCACGGGGGGAAGGGTCTCAACCTCACCTGTCAGGTGCGCGACGGCATCCAGCACCACACGGGTTCGGTCCTCGCGCGAAGTCTCGAGGGGCAGATCGTGCGCCTCGCGGACCGCATGGCGTACGTCAACCACGACATCGAGGACGCCGTCAGCGCCGGCGTGCTGGACGAGCGCGAGCTGCCCGCGCAGGAGATCGCCGTGCTGGGCGCCACCACCACCGAGCGGCTCACCCGCCTGGTGGGGGACATGGTGGACAACAGCCGCGACGCGGACGTCATCCGCCAGTCCGCCGAGGTGGGGGAGGCGTTCACGGGCCTGCGCGCGTTCATGTTCGACCGCGTGTACCTGACCTCGCCCGCCAACGACGAGTCGGAGCGGGCGCGCGGCGTGGTGCAGTCGCTGTTCTCGTGGTTCATCGACCACCCGGATGCGCTCCCCGCCGCGGTCGCCGACGACGCCGCCGGCGACGCGGTGCTGCGCGTCACCGACCACGTCGCCGGCATGACGGACCGCTATGCCCTGCGGGTCTACCGGTCGCTGTTCATGCCCCGCGAGGGCCCCCTGTAGCCGCCATGCCGAGGATCGCCGAGGAGAGCGTGCGCGAGGTGCTGGACGTCGCCGACCTGGTCGAGCTGGTGCGCAGCCGCACGGCACTCACCAAGCGCGGGGGCCGATGGGTCGGCCGTTGCCCGTTCCACGAGGAGCGCACCCCGTCGTTCGGCCTGATCCCCCCGGAGAACCGCTACTACTACTGTCATGGGTGCGGGGCGAAGGGCACCGCCATTGATTGGATGATGTCCAAAGAGGGCGCGGGGACGTATCCGGAGGCCCTGGAGGGGCTCGCCGAGCGGTTCGGCGTCACGCTGCGCTACGAGCAGTCGACGCCGGAGGAGGACGCCCGGCGGCGCAGCGACGCCCGGCGCCTGGACCTGCTCGCGCGGGCGGCGGCGTTCTATGGTGAGTACCTGTGGCGTGCGTCCGAGGCGGAGCCGGCACGCCGATACCTCCACGAGCGGGGGTTCGACGAGGATCTCGTGCGCGACTTCGGCATCGGCTTCGCGCCGTCGGCGGGGCGCGTGATGGCGCAGAAGGCCGCGGCGCAGGGCTTCATCCCGGCCGAACTGGTCGCGGCGGGCCTGGGGCGCGAGCGCCGTGGGCGCGTGGAGGACTTCTTCGTCAACCGCGTCACGTTCCCGATCGCCGACGGCCGGGGCCGCGTCATGGGCTTCGGCGCCCGGACGCTGGATCCCGCGCAGAGGGCCAAGTACGTCAACTCGCCCGAGGGGCCGCGCTTCCAGAAACGCCGGTTGCTGTTCGCGCTTCACCGCGCCCGCCCGCCGGCCGCGCGGGCGGGTAACGTCGTCGTGGTCGAGGGGTACACCGACGTACTGGCATTCGCCAAGGCCGGAATCGACAACGTGGTGGCCTGCATGGGGACGTCGCTCACATCCGATCAGGTGCGCGAGTTGAAGCGCTCGGCCGAGCGCATCAGCCTGTGCTTCGACGCGGACGCCGCGGGGCAGAAGGCCGCGTGGCGCAGCGCCGAGGCCGCGGGCGAGCACATCATGAGCCTCGACACGCTGACGCTGCGGCCCGGACAGGACCCGGGCGACATGGCCCGCGCAGGCGACGGCCCCGAGGCCCTGCGCAGGATTTATGAGGATCGCATCCCTTTGGTAACGTCCCTCATCAGGACGCGCGCCCGGGCCGCGGGGGAATCGCCCTCGGCTCGGCAGGAGGCGATGGACGAGATCGCCGGCCTGCTCCGCGGGGTGCCCGACTCGGTCGAGAAGGATGAGGGGGTGCGCTTGGCCGCCGGACTGCTCCGGTTGTCTCCCCACATGGAGGAACGGCTGCAGGCCGTGTCGCGGTTCGGCCGCGAGGCCGCGTCGTCGCCCGCCCCCGACCACGACGTCCACGCGCCGCTCGACGCCGAGACCCTGCGCGAGCGCGGCTTCCTGGTGCGCGCGCTGGCGTGGGCCGACGACGCGACGGCCGTGCTGGCCGACGTCGCCGAGGCCGTGTTCGCCGACCCCGGCCACCGCGCCGCGTTCGCGCTGATCCGCGACGGGGTGCCCCCCGACCGCTGGCCCACCCACCTCACCGACCTGGCGCTGGCGCTGCGCGTGGAGGGCGCTGCGCTGCCGGCCGACCTGGCGCCCGAGGCGCGGGTGGCCGAGTTACGTGAGGCGGCGATGCGGGCGCAGATCCCTGCCCTCGAGCGCCGCGCGGCCCGGCTGAGGGCCGAGGGCGACGAGCAGGGCCGCCTGGCCACCCTGCACCTGATGCGTCGCCTGCGCGGCGCGCTGAGGGGGGCCGAATGAGCGACCGGCGCGCCGGCGTGGGAGACCTCGAGGCCGAGCAGGAGGTGCTGACCCTGCTGCGCGACGGCCAGGAGGTCGGTGCGGTGAGCATGGCTCGCGTGGCCGACGTGGTGGAGGACGCCGGCCTGACGCCGTCGCAGCAGGAACGCCTGCTTCAGGTGCTGGCCGAGATGGGCGTCGAGCTGGTCGCGGAGACCGTCGACGAGCCCGCGCCGGCCCGGGAGGCCCCGCCGGTGGCCACCGGCGGCAGCGACTCGGTGCGCGCGTACCTGCGCGAGATCGGCAAGGTCCCGCTGCTGACGGCCGCCGAGGAGGTGTCGCTGGCCAAGCGCATCGAGCGCAGCGACGAAGCGGCCCGCGCCGCGCTGATAGAGGCGAACCTGCGCCTGGTGGTGTCGGTGGCCAAGCGCTACTCGGGCAGGGGGATGTCGTTCCTGGACCTGATCCAGGAGGGCAACCTGGGCCTGATGCGCGCGGTCGAGAAGTTCGACTACCGCAAGGGCTACAAGTTCTCGACGTACGCGACATGGTGGATCCGGCAGGCCATCACGCGCGCCATCGCCGACCAGGCCCGCACCATCAGGGTGCCCGTCCACATGGTGGAGACCATCAACCGGCTGTCCCGGGTCCAGCGGCAGCTGCTGCAGGAGCTGGGGCGCGAGCCGACCGTGCACGAGCTGGCGCTGGAGTTGGAGATGCCCGTCGACAAGGTCCGGGACGTGCAGAAGGCAGGCCAGGAGCCGGTGTCGCTGGGCGCCCCGGTGGGCAGCGAGGACGACGCCGAGCTGGGCGACCTCATCGCCGACCCGTCCGCCGAGGGTCCCAGCGAGGCGCTGGGCCAGACGATGCGGCGCGAGCGCCTGTGGGAGGTGCTGGGCGACCTCGGGGAGCGCGAGCGCAAGATCCTCGAGTTGCGCTACGGGCTGAAGGGTGAGGAGCCCCGCACGCTGGAGGAGGTGGGGCGCCGCTTCGGGGTGACGCGCGAGCGGATCCGCCAGATCGAGATGCGTACGATGCTGCGGCTCAAGGAGTCGCAGCACACGCAGCAGCTGCGCGACTTCCTCGACTAGGGGGTCTGGCGGGACGGGGGCGGCTGGATCACCGCGACGGCCCGGGCGGTGCGGCGCCTGCCGTCGTGGACGACCGTCGCCGTCGCCACGACCCTGGTGCCGGTAAGGCCGTCGGGAATGCGCGCCTCGGGTCCCATCCAGACAACCTGGGGTGCGGCGCCCGCCAGCATGGACGCCCGCTGCATCCACACGATGATGCGGGCCAGAGAGAGCGCTCCCAGGCTGAGCCCGTCCGGGGTGCCGCGCCGGCGAACGTACGCCTGGTGTGCCGCGAGCACGGCGGCCGCCTGGACGGCGTCGCCGGGGTCGACCGCGTCGCCGGCGCTCAACGACAGCCCCTCGAGGGACGGGGGCCCGGATCCGTCGGTGGTGGTGAGACCCGGTCTCAGCTCGGCGAGCTTCGCCAGCGCGCCCAGGCCCATGGCCTGGGCGGCGGCGAGCAACTCGGGCTCCAGCGCCTCGATCTGGCGGCGAAGCGCGTCGTCCAGGCGCAGCGTCATCGGCCCCTCGTGCGCCCGGCGGTGGTCAGCCGGGGGTGTTGGCGGGGTCGCCGCCGGGGACCTGCGGCTCGACGGGTGCCTCAGTGAACACGAACTCATCGGGCTGACCCCCGAGGCGGTCCTTCAGAAGCCAGTAGACGAGCCCGCCGATGGACACGAGCAGGAGCAGTTTCTTCATGGCGTTACCTCGAAGCGTGGTGGCCGGTCGCGCGGTCCAGGCTACCGCACCCGCGCCGCCGGGGCGCCCTGGCCCGGTGGGCCGGTCAGCGGTCCACCAGGCCGTCGTCGGTGACGACCAGCACGATCTTCCCGACGGTGCGGTTGTCCTGGACCATGCGGTGTGCGTCCGCCACCCGGGACAGCGGCAGCAGGTCGTGGACACGCGGGCGCAACGTGCCGTCGGCCAGGCGGGTGGAGGCCCACGCGGCGAACGACGCCACGAGCGCCGCCTTCTGCTCGGGCGGGCGGGCCCGAAGGGTCGACGCGCGCACCGTCAGCCGGCGGCCCATCAGCGCGGCCAGGTCCAGCTCGGCGCGCGGCCCGCCGAGCAGCCCGATCAGAGCGATGCGCCCGTCGACGGCCGTGGCGGCGACGGTGTCGGCCCAGTACGCCCCGCCCACCAGATCCATCACGACGTCGGCCCCGTGGCCGCCGGTGATGGTGAGGACCGCATCCCGGAACCCCTCGGGGCCGGGCACGAGCGCACGATCGGCCAGGTCGGCCAGCTCTCCGGCCTTGCCGGGAGACCGCGTGGTGCCGATCGTGCGGGCGCCCAGCGCGCGGGCGATGTCCAGGGCGGCCAAGCCCACGCCACTCGCGCCGGCGTGGACGAGCACCCAGGAGCCCGAGCCGGGCACGGGGTCCTGGTTCAGCGCCTGCCAGGCCGTGACGTACGCCTCGGGGATGGAGGCGGCGATGACCCAATCCATGTCCTCGGGGACGGGCATCAGCTGGCCCTGCGGCACCGCGACCAACTCGGCGTAGCCGCCGCCCGCCAGCAGGGCCATGACACGGTCGCCCACGGTCCACCCGTCGACGCCGGGGCCGAGCGCCTCGATGCGACCCGCGGCCTCCAGGCCGAGGACGTCGCTGGCACCCGGCGGGGGAGGGTAGTGGCCCAGGCGCTGGAGGATGTCGGCGCGGTTGACGGCGGTCGCGCGCACCCGCACCAGCACCTCCCCCGGGCCGGGCACCGGATCGGGGACCTCGACGAGCTGCAGCGCGTCGAGGCCCCCGGGGCGGGCGGCGACGACGGCTCTCACGCCGCCGCTCCCACCGCGCGCGCCGTCCTGCGGTGCCGGTACGCCAGCGCGGCGCGTAGCATCCGGTCGACCACGGGCCCGGCGACGGCGTTGACCGTGCGCCCGCCCGGCAGCGCGTACGTGATGGTGTCCGTCATCGTGGTGCCGCCGTCGGTGCCGTGGAACGCGTGGGCGTGACTCCAGCGCGCGAACGGGCTGCGGACGGCCTCGTCCACCATGCGCGCGCCCGGCACGAGCTCGGCGACGCGCAACTCCCACAGCGCGGTGCCGGGCAGCGGCCGCTGGCGCATGCGCACCGTCACGTGGGCGCCCTCCACCAGCGGGAACCGGCCGTCCACCACGTCCATGCGGAAACCCGGCGGAGCCATGGACGCCGCGTTCCGGGTGTCCAGGTGGAACGCGTAGACCCGCTCGGGCGGTGCGGACAGGGCCACGGCCCGGCGGACGGTGCGGCTCTCGGCGCTCATGCCGCCCAGCCTACCGGGGTGCCGCGTGCCGGCCGCGCCGACGGCCACCGGGCACTGGTACGAAATGGAGCTTCGGGACCCTCGTCTAGGCGGGACGACCCCCCGTGAGGCGGGGGAAATGCCTCACGGGTGCGCGTACTGTCGTTATCGCTCGGGACGATGACGTCGAGTCGCACCGAGCTGCACGTGGGGTCACGACCCGTCGTAGAGGCGGCGGGTCGTGGCGTGCTCAGCCGGTCGCACAGCATGTGTCGGCCGAAACCCCGCGGGCCTGAGCCGCTCCCGCATCCGACCCGCCGGTATCTGTAGAGACCGGCGAGCGGCCCCCGGGGTTACGTTCCTGGCGGCGTTCGGCGGTTCGTCGATCGTCGACACGGGAAACCCGCGTGAGACCCCGGTGGCCCGCGGTGCTCTCGGCTACCCGGACTTGCAGGGAGTTCCGGGAGTAGGGACGGGGGGAATCGAACCCCCACGGGTGTTACCCCAACGGTGTTTGAGACCGTCGCGTCTACCGTTCCGCCACGTCCCCGGGCGGGCCACACCCTATCGGGCTGTGGCCGCCCAGCGGAAACGCCGCGCCGAGAACCGCCGCGCCGGCGCCGTTACCTCTCCGGCGGCGCCGGCGTCGGGCGTCCGGGGTGTGTGAGCTTCCCGCATGGTCCCGCGCCGCCGGGGCGGAGCGGGACCACGATGCTAGTGGCTGCGGCGGGCCAGGCCCTCGGCCTCGGCCTGCGCGATGGTCGCGGCCGCCACGGCCGGCGCCACGCCGGGGTGGAACACGCTCGGGATGATGTAGTCCTCGCTGAGCTCGTCCTCGCCGACGCACCCGGCGATGGCCTCCGCGGCGGCGACCTTCATGCCCTCACTGATCGATCGCGCCTTGCAGTCGAGGGCCCCGCGGAAGATGCCGGGGAACGCGAGCACGTTGTTGATCTGGTTCGGGTAGTCGGAGCGCCCCGTGGCCATCACGCGCACGTACGGACCGGCCACCTCGGGCATGATCTCCGGCGTCGGGTTGGCCATCGCGAACACGATGGGGTCCTTGGCCATGGTCTTGAGCTGCTCGACCTTGAACGTGTCGGGGCCGGACAGGCCCACGAACATGCTCGCGCCCTTGATGGCCTCGGTCAGCGACCCCTGGACGCCCTCGGGGTTCGTGTGCTCGGCGTACCAGTCCTTCATGAAGTTCATGTTCTCGGTGCGGCCCTTGTAGATGGCGCCGCGGGTGTCGCAGCCGATGATGTTGGTCACGCCGGCGTTCATGAGGATCTTCGAGCACGCCACGCCGGACGCACCGACGCCGGAGACGACGACCTTGAGGTCGGCCATCTTCTGGCCGGTGATCTTCAGGGCGTTGATCAGCGCCGCCAGCAGCACGATGGCCGTGCCGTGCTGGTCGTCGTGGAACACCGGGATGTCGAGCTCGGCCTTGAGCGTGTCCTCCACCTCGAAGCACGTCGGCGCCCCGATGTCCTCGAGGTTGATGCCGCCGAACGCCGGGGCGATGGCCTTGCAGATCGCGATGATCTCCTTGGGGTCCTTGGAATCCACGCAGATCGGGTAGGAGTCGACGTCGCCGAACTCCTTGAACAACACCGACTTACCCTCCATGACGGGCATGCCGGCGGCCGCGCCGATGTCGCCCAGTCCCAGGACGGCCGTGCCGTTGGTGATCACGGCCACCATGTTGCGCTTGAGGGTGTAGTCGAACAACTTCGTCCGGTCGTCCGCGATGGCCTTGCAGACAGCCTCGACGCCGGGGCCGGTGGTGTCGGCCAGTTCGGCCTCGGAGTCCAGCGCCACGCGCGGCGAGAGCTCCAGCTTGCCGCCCTCGTGCATGCGGAACGTCCGGTCCCAGCTGTCCTCCACCGTGACGCCGTCGACGGCCTTGGCGGCGGCGATCAGCTCGTCGGCGTGCTCGGTGCTGGACGCGTTGACCGCGATCTCACGCACTTCACGGCCGTCGCCCGACTCGACGAGGTCCGCGTCGCGTACGTCGCCACCCGCGTCGCCGAGCGCCTTGGCCAGGCGGCCCAGGACGGCGGGGTCGCTCGCGTCGAGCGTGACCCGAAGGGTGACCGAGTACTGCGCGCTGGGCGTGACTGCCACGTGATCCTCCCGAAGGTGTTTCGACTGAGCAAGTGTATGCACGGAGCCATACGGCGACGCCCGGCCGCGGCGCGAAGTACGGACGTTTGGCGACCGTGCCGGTGACGACCTCCCGCCCCGCGGGGCTCGAGGGGCCCCGCGTACACTGCCCGGGTGGACGACGACCCGACCCTCATGGACACCGCCGGGGCGGAGGGCGGCGCTGCGGACGCGCCGGCGGACGGCCCGCTGCTGCTCGTCGACGGCAACAGCCTGGCCTACCGGGCGTTCTTCGCGCTGCCGGACTCCATCGCGACCGCCGACGGCTTCCCCACCAACGCGCTGTACGGCCTTGCCGCGATGATGGTGAAGGTGCTGGCCGAGGAACGCCCCGGCCGGGCGGTCGTGGCATGGGACCCAAAGGGGCCGACGTTCCGCCACGAGGAGTACGCCGAGTACAAGGCGGGCCGCTCCACCACCCCCGACCTGCTGCGCGAGCAGAAGCCGCGCTTTCCCGGCCTGATGGAGGCGTTCGGGTTCGTGAACGTCGAGGCCGCGGGGTTCGAGGCGGACGACGTGATCGGCACGCTGGCCCGGCAGGCCGCGGAGCGTGGCGAGGCCGTGCTGATCCTCACTGGGGACCGCGACGCGCTGCAGCTGGTGGACGACAACGTGTCCGTGCTCGCGACGGGGCGGGGAGTCACCGACACCACGCTGTACACGCCCGCGAAGGTGGAGGAGCGCTACGGCGTGACCCCCGCCCAGATGATCGATTTCCGCGGCATGGTGGGGGACTCCAGCGACAACCTGCCCGGCGTGCGGGGCATCGGCGAGAAGGGTGCCGCCCAGCTGATCCAGAAGTACGGATCGCTGGAGGCGGTACTCGATGCCGCCGACGAGCAGACGCCGAAGCGCAAGGAGGCGCTGAAGGAGCACGCCGGCGACGCCCGCCGCACGCGCGACCTGGCCCGCATCGTGTGCGACGTCCCCTTGGACCTCGAGCTGGACGACATACCGCCGCTGAGGTTCACGTCCGACGATCTGGGGCGTCTGGCCGCGGTGTTCACCGAGTACGAGTTCACGTCGCTGATCCGCCGCCTGTCGGACCTGTCCGAGCACGCCGTGCCGCGGCCGCAGGCGCCACGCAGCGAGCGCACCGTCACGCCCGTCGAGACCGACGCGGCGTCGCTGGGGTTCGCGCTGGCCGGGGCCGAGCGGGTGGCGCTGGCCCTGCGCGACGGACGGTTCGCGGTGGCCACGCCGGGTGCGGACGTGCTCGTGGGCGACGCGGGGGACGACCTGGGCCCGTCGCTGGCGGGGGCGCTGGGCGGTACGGCGGTCGCGTGCCACGACGCCAAGGCCCTGCCCGCCGGGGTGTGGGAGGCGGGCGTGCGCGTCGGGCACGACACGATGGTGGCCGGCTACGTCATCGAGCCGCGCCGCCGCGGCTACCCGCTGGAGGAGCTGGCCCTGGAGTCCGGCTGCGCCGTCAACGCCGGTGACGACGGCCTGGCGGCCGACGCGGCGCTGACGCTGGACCTCGCCGAGCGCCAGCGCGAGCGAATGGCCGACCGCTCGCTGACGCGCCTGTTCGACGACATCGAGATGCCGCTCGTGGCCGTGCTGGCCGACATGGAGCGCCAGGGGGTGACGCTCGACGTCGTGCGCCTCGGCGAGATCGCGGCGCGGGTGCGCGACCAGGTCGACGAGCTGCGCGACCGCATCTGGGAGGCGGTCGGCGAGGAGTTCGTGATCGACTCGCCCAAGCAGCTCGGGCACGTCCTGTTCGAGGTGCTGGGCCTTCCCACGTTCCGCAAGGGCAAGACCGGGTACTCCACGGACCGCCAGGTGCTGAAGCTGCTCGAGCCCAAACATCCCATCGTGGGCCTCATCGGCCAGTACCGGGAGCTGACCAAGCTCGACAACACGTACCTGGCCGCGCTGCCGCAGCTGGTGGACGACGACGGGCGCCTGCGCACCACGTTCAACCAGACCGTGGCCGAGACCGGCCGCCTGTCGTCCACGAACCCCAACCTGCAGAACATCCCCGTCCGCACGCCGCTGGGGCGAGAGATCCGCGACGCGTTCGTCGCCGCGCCCGGGCACGTGCTGGTGGCGTGCGACTACAGCCAGGTGGAGCTGCGCATCCTGGCCCACGCGTCCGGCGAGCCCACGCTGGCCGACGCGTTCCGCCGGGGCGAGGACGTGCACCGGGCGACGGCCGCGGAGGTGTTCGGCATGGACCCGGCCGATGTCGACCGCACCACCCGCGACCGGGCCAAGGCCGTCAACTTCGGCATCGTCTACGGCATCAGCGACTTCGGCCTGTCCGAGCAGCTGGGCATCCCGCGGGCCGACGCCAAGGCGTACATCGAGACCTACCTGGCCCGGTACCCCCGTGTGCGCAGCTTCATCGACTCCACCATCGCTGCGGCGGCCCAGGACGGCTACGTCACCACGATGCTGGGGCGCACGCGCGCCATCCCCGAGCTGACGGGTCGCACCGTGCAGCAGCGCCAGCTGGGCGAGCGTCTTGCCGTGAACACCGTGATTCAGGGCACCGCCGCCGACATCATCAAGGTGGCGATGATCCGCGCCCACGCCGCCATCCGCGACGCGGGCCTCGGGACCCGCCTGATCCTGCAGATCCACGACGAGCTGCTGTTCGAGGTGCCGGAGGGTGAGAAGGAAGCCCTCATCACGCTGGCCCGCGACGCGATGGTGGGCGCGTACCCCCTCGACCCGCCCCTGGCCGTCGACGTGGGTCTGGGAGACACGTGGCGCGACACGAAGGCGTAGGCCCGAGTCATTACGACGTGCTGGAAGTGGCCCCGCACGCCCGCGTCGCCGTGATCGACGCGGCGTTCACCGTGTTGCGGGAGGCGGCGTGCCTGGACGACTCCGCCGAGGGGCATCGCCTGCTGATCGCCCTGAACCGCGCCCACCACACGCTGTCGGACCCCGGGCGGCGGGCCCGCTACGACGACGAGCGGCGCGCGGGATGACGCGGCGCCCGCGCACGCCTCCCCGGTGGCTCATGGCCGCGGCGTGGCGCATTCACCGCGCGCTGTGGCGTGTCAGCGGAGGGCGGTTCCTCTGGACGCCGTCCAACAAACGCGGCTGGGGCGCTGAGGCTGACGGCCACCGGGCGCCGCAGCGGGCGGCAGCGAAGTGTGATCCTCGGATATGTCGAGGAGGGACAGGACCTCGTCGTGGTGGCGATGAACGGGGGCGGGGAGGGGCACCCCGCGTGGTGGACCAACCTGCGGCACGACCCCAGGGCCACCGTCGCGCTGGCCGGCGGCGAGCGCCGGCGCGTGCGGGCCCGGCGGGCGGCGGGCGCCGAGCGCGAGCGCCTGTGGGCGCGCTGGCGCGACGTCGACGCAAGCATCGACGCGCACGCCGCAGCCCGGTCCACCCCCACTCCCGTGGTGGTGCTGGCGCCCGACCCGGACGCGTAGCCGCGTCAGGTGTCCGCCGCGCCGGAGGCGGAGCTCGCGCGGCCCTCCGGTGCCGTGCGCGTACGACCCCGGCCCGCGCGCTTGGCCTGGCCCAGCGCGTCGTCGGCTCGCCGCACCGCGGCCATGCCGTCGCCATCGCCGTTCTCCACCAAGGCGACGCCGACGCTGGCGCCGCTGGTCACGGCGACGCCCTCCACCACGAAGGGGGCGGCGAGTGCCTCGACGACGTGCTCGGCCACGGTTCCGGCCTCGCGGGCGTCGGCCACGTCGGGCAGCGCCACGACGAACTCGTCGCCGCCGATGCGGGCCACGGTGTCGCCCCGCCGCACGGCCTCCTGCAGACGCACCGAGACCTGCCGCAGCAGCTCGTCGCCGGCGGCGTGCCCGTGCGTGTCGTTGACGGCCTTGAAGCCGTCGAGGTCGAGGTAGAGCACGCCCAGGCGCGTGCCGCGGCGACGCGTCTGCGCGGCGGCCACCCGCAGGCGGTCCACCAGCAGGCGCCGGTTGGGTAGCCCCGTCAGGTCGTCGTGCGCCGCCTGGTGTGCCACGCGGGCCTCCGCCTCGCGGGCCGACGCCTCCGCCACCTCGAGCTCGTGCACCAGGAGCACGAGTCGCGCCGTCACGACGAGCGCCGCGACGCCGAGCACGCCCGCCACGACCGCGGCGGGGGTGTCGACCCCCGCCCGCCAGGACAGCAGTGCCGTCAGGGGGCCGATGGCGAGCGTGCCGGCGATGATCAGCGCCCGCGCCACGGCGGCCCGCCACTGGGCCCTCGTCGCGTCCGGCGGGCCCGGGTGCACGAGCGGCTCACGCGACACCGCGGCCAGGGCCAGCAGTCCGAACGCACCGCAGAACACGGCGTCCGGGTAGCGATACTCCACGCCGTCCACGACGTCGGCGAGGGCGTACAGGACGTCTCCCGCCATGTACGCCAGCGCGAACCCCGCGATGCACAGCGCCGGCCACGACCCGGACCGGCGGGAGAGCACGAACCACACCGCCATGGCGGCCAGGGCGGCGTCGAGCAGCGGGTACGCGGACAGCACCACGCGATCCGCGGTGGCCGTGGCCGACGACTCCGGGTAGGCCACGAACAGCTGCCACGCCGCGAACCCCACCACGATGAGGAACGCGCCGGCCTCTGGCAGCGTGGCCAGGGCCCCCCGCCGGTTCGCGGCCGTGATCATCAACCACATCCCCGCCAGCGCGCACGGATACGACGCCAGGAAGAGCGCGTCAACGGGGAGCGATACGGCGCCCTGGTCGACGCCCATGATGTCCCGCACCGACCACGTCGTCTCGGCGACGGCGTTGAGGCCGGCGACGGCCACGAACAGCGCCCACACGGTGCGGGTTCGGCCGGACGCCCGCACGGCGCGCCACCCGAGCAGGACGGCCGCGAGCGCCATCAGCGCGCCGCCGGCCAGGTTGCCGGCGGCGTCGTCGACCTCCGCCAGCTTGAGGCCGATGACCGCGACCGCGCACGCGGCGACCGCCGCGGCGGCGGCCACGTCGACGCGTGCGCGCCGGTCGGAACTGTGGGGCGAGGTCGAGGTCATCACGCAGACGATGTGGATTGTCGCAGGACGGCGCGGCCCGGTGGGGCACGCGCCGGGGGCGATGAGGGCGTATACTGATCGTTCGCGCGCCGTGACGTATCACGCACGGTGCGTTGCTCCGTGTCCAGACAAAGAGAAACGACGACCGCCTCATGTCCACCACTGACATCGCCATCGACGAACCCGACATCGACGTCAACGCGAGGGTTTTCACACTCGACGGCCCCGAGTACATCGAGGTCGACGGGGAGATGATCCCCAACTACGACCTGACCATCCCGCTCTTCGACGAGGGTGACGTCGTCTCGGGCCGCGTGGTCCGCATCGACAAGGACGAGGTCCTGGTCGACATCGGGTACAAGAGCGAGGGGGTCATTCCCAACGGCGAGCTCTCGATCCGGAAGTCCGTCAACCCGGCCGACGAGGTCCAGCTGGGCGAGTTGGTCGACGCGCTGGTGATGACCAAGGAGGACCAGGACGGCCGCCTGATCCTCAGCAAGAAGCGGGCCCGGTTCGAGAAGGCCTGGAAGCGCATCGAGGCGGCCGCCGCCGAGGGCCAGAACGTCGAGGGCACGGTCATCGAGGTGGTCAAGGGTGGCCTCATCCTCGACCTGGGCGTGCGGGGCTTCCTGCCCGCGTCGCTGGTCGACATCCGCCGCGTTCAGGACCTCGACGAGTTCCTGGGGCGCCGGCTGGAGTGCAAGGTCATCGAGCTCAACCGCAACCGCAACAACGTGGTGCTGTCGCGGCGCGCGGTGCTGGAGGACGAGCGGCGCGAGGTGCGCCAGAAGATCCTCGACGAGTTGCAGCCCGGCCAGGTGGTCGAGGGCGTCATCAGCAACATCGTCGACTTCGGCGCCTTCGTGGACCTGGAGGGCATCGACGGCCTCATCCACATCAGCGAGCTGTCGTGGAGCCACGTCAACCACCCGTCCGAGGTGCTGGCCATCGGCGACAAGGTCGAGGTGAAGGTGCTCGACATCGACCGCGAGCGCCAGCGCATCAGCCTGGGCCTCAAGCAGACGCAGGCCGACCCGTGGCAGAGCGTCATCGAGGCGTACGACGTCGGCGACGTGGTCGAGGGCAAGGTCACCAAGGTGGTGACGTTCGGCGCGTTCGTCGAGATCCACCCCGGTGTCGAGGGTCTCGTGCACATCAGCGAGCTCGCCGCGCACCACGTGGAGAACCCCCGCGAGGTGGTCAGCCAGGGCGACACGCTGTCGGTGCGCATCATCGAGGTCGACGCCGACCGCCGCCGCCTGTCGCTGTCGCTGAAGCGCGTGGCGGACGACGAGCAGGTGCACGGCCAGTACGACGAGCACGGCGGGTACTACGACGAGAACGGTGAGTACCACGAGGGCGAGCAGGCCACCGGGTACTACGACGAGGAGGGCCAGTGGCACGAGGGTCCCGCGCCGGGGTACTACGACGAGCACGGCGAGTACCACGAGTACGCCGAGGGTGAGATCGCGGCCGACGCCGTGGCTGAGGGTGAGCCGGCCACCGAGGCTGAGGCCGAGGCTGCCGTCGAGGCCGACCCGCTCCAGGCGGAGACAGCCCAGGAGGAAGCCCCCGAGGCCGAGGCCGAGGGCGACGCCCAGGCCTGATGCCCGCCCGGGCCCGTCCTCCGCGGACGGGCCCGGGGATCCCCCCTGCCTGGGGCTGACCGGCGGGATCGGGGCCGGCAAGTCCGCGGCCCTCGACGCGTTCGCGCGGGCGGGCGCGGATGTGCTGTCCAGCGACGAGGTGGTCCACCGCCTGTATGCCCGCGATGACGTACGCGCGGCGGTGGCCGAGCGGTTCGGCTCCGACGTGCTGGACGCTGGCGGTGAGGTGGACCGGGCGACGCTGGGGCCGCGCGCGTTCGCACAGGACGGGGGCATCGCGTTCCTGGAGGGGCTGCTGCACCCGCGGGTCGCGGGCGAGCGCCGCCGGTGGATGGCCGAGCGCCGCTCCCGGCACGCGGGCGCGCCCGTGCTGGTGTGCGAGGTCCCGCTGCTGTTCGAGGCGGGCCTGGCGGGGGAGTTCGACGCCGTGCTGGTCGTGACCGCCGCCGAGGATGTGCGCCGCGCCCGCGTGGCCGAACGCGGCGGCGGGCAGGACTTCGACGCCCGGGCAGCCCGTCAGTGGCCGGAGGAGCGCAAGGTGGCCGCGGCCGACGAGGTGTACGTCAACGACGGCGACCTGGACGCCCTGCGCGCGTGGGCGGACGGCGTGGTGAGGCGCTACGGCGGCGCGGGCGCGTCGCCGGGCTGATCCACCACCCGTCGTAGCAGCGACTCCAGGGTGGCACGCTCGTCCGGCGTGAGCACGGAGAACAGGGCATCCGCGCGCGCGTGGCGATCGCGCCGCAGGGCGGCGAATGCCACGCGTCCCCGCGGCGTGGGCCGCACGAGGCACGCGCGCCGGTCGGATGGGTCGGCCTCGCGCGCCACCAGGCCGCGGGCCTCGAGCGCGTCGACCACGTCCGTGGCCGAGCGCGGCGAGATGCGCAGGCGGTGGGCCAGCGCCCCGGGACGCACCCCGTCGCGGTGCATCACGATGGTCAGCGCGCGGGCCTCGGCCGGGGGCGGCCCGCCGTCGGCGCCCCCGGCGGCGCGCCATTCGCGTCGCATGCGGCGTGCGAGAGACGTCACCAGCTCGGCCAGTGTCTCGTCCGCGTCGCGTGCGTCGCCCTCCGCCTCCATGTTTGGAGTATGACACATAGTGAGGTAACCTCAACAGCATGATGCACATCGGAGCCACGCCGACGGGCCGCCCGGGCCGGGTTAGCGAGCAGGACCGCGAGCAGCTCGCCGGTCACCCCGTGCGGGTGGGGCGCGTGCTGGCGCTGTTCCGGCCTCACCGGGGGGCGGTGGGCGCGGTGATGGGCATCATCGCCCTGGTGGCGCTGCTGGGAATGGCCCAGCCCTTCCTGTTGCGCGAGGTGGTCGATCGCGCCATCCCGCGCCAGGACGTCCCGCTGCTTGTCGGCACCGTCGGGGCCATGGTGGGCATCACCGTGGTGGTGCAGCTGCTGGGCGTGGTCCAGACATGGATGGCCGCGGCCGTGGGGCAGCGCGTCATGCATGGGCTGCGCACGTCGCTGTTCGACCACCTGCAGCGCCAGTCCCTCGGCTTTTTCACCCGCACCCGCGGAGGCGAGGTGCAGTCGCGCCTCGTGAACGACATCGCGTCCATGCAGGGCGTGCTGACCGGCACCGCCACATCCATCGCGTCCAACGTCACGACGGTGGCGGCGACCGTCGTCGCGATGGTGGCGCTCAGCCCGCGCCTGAGCCTCCTGACCCTGATCGTCCTGCCGCCCGCCGTGATCATGACCCGGCGCGTGGCTCTGCTGCGGCGCGAGATCACGGCCGAGCGCCAGCGCACCATGGCACGGCTTCACGGGCAGGTGGAGGACCACCTATCGGTGAGCGGCGTCCGGCTGGCCAAGACGCTCGGCACGGCGGGGCGGGCCTCCGCGCGGTTCGCCGACACGTCCCGCGACCTCATCGGGCTGGAGCTGCGCTCGCAGCTCGCCGGGCGGTGGCGGATGGCCACCATGCAGACGCTGTTCGCCGTGATCCCCGCGGCGATCTATCTGGTGGCCGGCCTGCCCGCGACGTCCGGCGGCATGACCATCGGCACGCTGATCGCGTTCACGACCCTGCAGGCCGGCGTGTTCATGCCGCTGATGGGCCTCCTGAACGTCAGCAGCCAGTGGGTGTCGTCAATGGCGCTGTTCTCGCGGATCTTCGAGTACCTGGACCTCGAGCCGGACGTGCCCGAGCCCGCCGACCCCGCGCGCGTCGACGCCCACGCGGCCCGCGGGCTGCTGGAGATCGAGGGCGTGAGCGTGCGCTACCCCGGTGCCGACCGCAACGCCGTCCACGACGTGTCGGTGACGGTGGAGCCGGGTCGCACCGTGGCCCTCGTGGGTCACACCGGCTCGGGTAAGAGCACGCTGGCGCACCTCGCGAGCCGGCTGATCGACCCGACGTCGGGCGCCGTCCGCGTGGACGGCGCGGACGTGCGCGACCTGCGCCGCGAAGACCTGAGCGCGCTCGTGGGCGTCGTCTCGCAGGAGTCGTACCTCGCGCACGCGTCCATCCGCGAGAACCTGCTGGCCGCCCGCCCGGACGCGTCGGACGACGACCTGTGGCGGGCGCTGGGCGTGGCCCAGGCCGCCGATCTCGTCGCGGGGCTCCCCGAGGGACTCGACACGGTGGTCGGCGCCCGCGGCCTGCGCTTCTCGGGCGGCGAGGTGCAGCGGCTGGCCATCGCGCGGACGCTGCTGCGCGACCCGCCGATTCTCGTCCTCGACGAGGCCACGAGCGCGCTCGACACCCGCACCGAGCGGGCCGTTCAGGCGGCGCTGGGGCGTCTCGCCGCCGGCCGCACGACGCTGGTGATCGCCCACCGCCTGTCCACTATCCGCGACGCCGACGAGATCGTGGTGATGGACGGCGGGCGTGTCGTGGAGCGCGGCGATCACGCCGCGCTGATGGCTCTGGACGGGCGGTACGCGGCCCTGGCCGCGCGCGATCGTGACCCGGACCCCATGCCCGTGTGACACCCGTGTGTCACGGGGGGGCCGTGCGGGGGCGTTGAATCCCGGTGACGACGTTCCCCACACGGGAGAGGTGACGGCGGATGGCCCGTCCGGTGCGCTGCGTGTTGTTCGACTTCGGCGGGACGCTCTTCGGCCACGACAGCCTGGCGACGGCGGTGATGACGTGCGCCCGCGCGCTCGGGCGCGGCCTCGACGACGCCGAGTCACGGGCCATCGCGTCCGACATCGACACGGCCGCACATGAGCCGGACGAGGTCGCCCGCGGGCGCGACCTGGACGCGGCCGTGTGGTGGGAGCGCTGGGGAGCGCTGTACGGCCGCGCCGACCGCCGGGTGCCGGGCTTGGGGGGAGCGCTGCGGGACCATATGCACGACCCCCTCGCGTGGCGGCCGTACCGCGGGGCGCTGGCCACCATGCGGGCCCTGCGCGACGCGGGAACCCGCGTGGGCGTGGTCTCGAACACGGGGTGGGACATCCGCGAGGCCCTGCGGGCACACGGCGCGTTGCGCGAGGCCGATGCCGTGGTGCTGTCGTGTGAGGTGGGCGTCGCGAAGCCCGATCCCCGCATCTTCGCCGCGGCGCTGACGGCACTCGACGCCGATCCGCGTGAGACGCTGATGGTGGGGGACGACGCGCATGCCGACGGCGGCGCGGCCGCCGCCGGCATGCGCGTGCTGCTGTTGCCGGCCACCACGGCCGGCGGCGATAACGGCATCGGGAGCGTCCGCGCGCTGGTGGAGCGGGGACCCGCCGTCCCTCCGTGGCGCGTGGGCGGTGCGGTCGGGGTGGCGTAGAGGCCGACGGCCCCGGGAGGGACCCGGCGGGCGGGACGGCGTCAGGGCGGGGGCCGGTCCCGGCGACGACGCGTGCGGCGGGCCGCCGCGGACGGGCCACGGGCACGCACCACGCCCCCGCGTCGCGCAACCACACGCGGGTGTAGGCACCTCGCCGTCGGCAATGTCGATCTCCGCGGCAACGCGTGCGCGGGCCGCCACGTCCTCGGGCGCAGGGCGTCCTTGCGCCGGCCGACGACGTCGAAGCGCGTCAGGTGTACCTGCGGGCGTCAGCCCGCGCGGCCTCCCGCCTCGATCATCTCGATGCGGTAGCCGTCGGGGTCCTGGATGAAGCAGATGCGCGAGCCGCCGGGGCGGGACGCGTACGGGGGCTTTTCGGGGTGGATGTCGTAGCCGGCGAGGCGGGCAAGCTCCTGGTCGAGGGCGGGGACCGCCAGCGCGATGTGACCGTAACCGGTGCCCACGTCGTACGGCTCGGTGCGCCCGTCGTTGAGCGTCAGCTCCAGTCGGTCGCCGTCGCCGGGCAGGCCGAGGAAGATCACGGTCGCGGTGTCGCCCCCCACGCGCTTGCGGCCGCGCTCCTCGAACCCGAGGGCCCGGTAGAACGCCAGGCTGCGCTCTTCGTCGAGGATCCTGACCATCGTGTGGAGCAGCTCGGTGGAGGGCATGGCGGCCTTTCGTCGGCCCCGGACGGGGTCCGGGCGGATGCGGTGAGGCCTGTATACACCGCACCCGCCGCGGGGGCGGGGCATCGCCGGACGCGATGCCCGAACCGGGGCGGCCGCCTAGCGCAGGGCGCCGCTCAGGACGGCGGCGAGGTGCCGTGGGCGAGCAGGCGCACCGTGCACGTGCGCAGGGGCATCCGGGCGCGCGTGAGCGCGGTCACCCCGGCCACGCGCAGGCGGCCCGTGGCGGCGCGAGGGACACGCACGGACAGGCGCCCGTTGGGCACGCCGCTCGGCTGGCCACCGACCCGAAGGCGTAGAGCGGCCACGCGGGCCTGGCCCCGGTCGGCCGTGAGCGTGCGCCCGCGCCTCGTGCAGCCCATGCGCAGGCGTCCGCACAGCGCCGTGATCGCGGGAGGCGGCGTGGCCGTGGTGGGGGTGGCGACCAGCGCGCCCACCGGCGCGGGAGCGCTGACCGCGCGTCCACCGGACCGGCTCGCCGCGACGACGACGCACGTGCCGGCCGCGCTCCAGCCCCGGTCGGTGTATGTGCCGCCCGCGGTCGCCGGGCTCATCAGGTCGATGTCCACGCCGTTGCCGCCGGACCTCGCCCGACGCGACGGCGCCGTCGGCCCGGGTCTCGATCCGCACCCGCCCGCCGGCGGCCGCGACCAGGTCGTCCTCCGCCTCGGCGCCCGCGGGCCGCGGCGAGACGCGGCGGCCACCGGTGACGAGCGTGGCCTCGGTGCCCGAGTGGGCGGGCGACAACCCGGTGGCGGGGTACTCGGCTACCCGTACGTCCACCCGCCCGGTCGGTGCAGCGGCGGACCCGGCAGGGGCGGCGATGCCGGCGGCGAGTGCGGCGGCGGCGAGGCCGAGGGGGACGCGGCGCGTGCGAGGCATCCCTTCAGGTATCGGCGGATCGTGC
Organism: Thermoleophilia bacterium; assembly: GCA_020438485.1. GTDB lineage: Bacteria > Actinomycetota > Thermoleophilia > Miltoncostaeales > Miltoncostaeaceae > JAGQUM01. The sequence goes on from JAGQUM010000047.1 coordinate 40,876, forward strand.
GCGAAGCGCGAGGGGGGCCCGGCGCGCGGAGCGGGCCGCCCGGAGAGGCACTCGAGACGCTTTCGGCACACCCCGGCCCTGGCGGGCGCGAACGGGCGTTCGGTAGCATGCCCCGCATGTCGTCCGCCACGTACGCGCTCCACGAGGGGTTCACGCCCACGGGGGACCAGCCCCAGGCCATCGACGAGCTCGTCGACGGCCTCGATCGGGGCGAGAGGTTCCAGACGCTGCTGGGCGTCACCGGCTCGGGCAAGACGTTCACGATGGCCAACGTCATCGCCCGCACGGGGCGTCCGGCGCTGATCATCGCCCACAACAAGACGCTCGCCGCGCAGCTGTGCAACGAGATGCGCGAGTTCCTTCCGGGCGCCGCGGTCGAGTACTTCGTCAGCTACTACGACTACTACCAGCCCGAGGCGTACATCGCGGCCAGCGACACGTACATCGAGAAGGACTCGTCCATCAACGACGAGATCGACCGGCTGCGGCACGCCGCCACCGCGTCTCTGCTGGCCCGCCGCGACGTGGTGATCGTCGCGTCGGTCAGCTGCATCTACGGCATCGGCTCGCCCGAGGTGTACCGCGACCGCATCGTGCTGCTCAACGAGGGCGACGAGTATCCCCGTGAGCACCTGTTCCGCGACCTGGTCGACGTCCAGTATCAGCGCAACGACACGGTGCTCGACCGCGGTCGCTTCCGCGTGCGGGGCGACGTCATCGAGGTGCAGCAGCCGTCGTCGAACCTGGCCACCCGCATCAGCATGTTCGGCGACGAGGTGGAGAGCATCACCGACTTCGACCCGCTGACGGGCGAGGTCATGGGCACGCCGAAGCACGTCGGCATCTATCCGGCCACGCACTACGTGACGCCCACCGACACACTCGAGCGGGCGCTGCTCGAGATCCGCGCCGAGCTCGAGCAGCAGGTGGCCATGTTCGAGGCGCAGGGCAGGGTCGTCGAGGCGCACCGCCTGCGCCAGCGCACCGAGTACGACATGGAGATGATGCGCGAGCTGGGGTTCTGCTCGGGCATCGAGAACTACTCCCGTATCCTCGACGGACGCGAGCCGGGATCGGCGCCGCACACGCTGGTCGACTTCTTCCCCGACGACTTCGTGTGCTTCATCGACGAATCCCACAACACGATGGGGCAGCTGCGCGGCATGTACGAGGGCGACCGCTCGCGCAAGAACGCGCTGGTCGACCACGGGTTCCGCCTGCCGTCGGCCCGCGACAACCGTCCCCTCATGTTCGATGAGTTCCTCGAGCGGGTGGGGCAGACGGTGTTCGTGTCGGCCACGCCAGGGGAGTTCGAGCGGGCGGCATCGGGGCACGTCGTGGAGCAGATCATCCGGCCCACGGGCCTGGTCGACCCCGCCGTCGAGGTGCGCCCCACCAAGGACCAGATCGACGACCTCATGGGCGAGATCCGCGACAGGGTGGAGCGCGACGAGCGGGTCCTGGTCACGACGCTCACCAAGCGCATGGCCGAGGACCTCACCGACTACCTGTCGGATGCCGGCATCAACGCGCGGTACCTTCACTCCGAGATCGACACGGTGGAGCGCATCAAGATCGTCCGCGAGTTGCGCCTGGGCAAGTTCGACGTGCTCGTGGGCGTCAACCTGCTGCGCGAGGGCCTGGACCTCCCCGAGGTCACGCTGGTGGCCATCCTCGACGCCGACAAGGAGGGGTTCCTCCGGGGCACGACGTCGCTCATTCAGACCATCGGCCGCGCGGCGCGAAACGTCGACGGCAGGGTCATCATGTACGCCGACAACCGCACCAACGCCATGGACACGGCGATCGAGGAGACCGAGCGCCGCAGGGGCATCCAACTGGCGTACAACGCGGAGCACGGCATCGAGCCGCGGACCATCGTCAAGGGCGTCACCGACATCGTGCAGTTGCTGGGGCTCACCGAGACGGTCCCCGGCAGAGGGCGCCGCTCGAAGAAGCCCGCCGCCGAGGTGACGGGGGCGTCCGTCGAGGCGCTTGAGGCGATGGTGATCGACCTTGAGACTCAGATGTTCGAGGCCGCCGACGCGCTGCGGTTCGAGGAGGCCGCTCACCTGCGCGACCAGATCGCCGAGCTGCGCGGTGAGATCGGCCGCCGGGGGTAGCGCGCCGCGAAGGGGACGCCGCGCCGGGCCGGCGTGCCGCGACGCCGAGGTTCCACGAATCGCGGGCTCGGGTAAGGACGCGGCCGATGGAGCCGACACATCCAGGGTCCGGCCCCCGGCGCCGTCGCGAGGGGCGGCGCGTCCGGTGAGCAGCCGCGCCGACGCCTTCGAACTGACCCAGCACGTTCTCGACCACATCCCCGCGCAGGTCGCGCTGATCGGCCCGCACGGCGAGATCCGCCTGACCAACGCGGCGTGGGACACGTTCGCCCGCGAGAACGGGGCGGACCCCGCCGGGGTCGGCGTGGGGTCCAACTACCTCGCGGTGTGCGGTTCCGACGGTGAGGCCGCGGTCGCGGCGCGGGGCATCCGCCAGGTGCTCGCGGGCCGGCTGGAGCGGTACACGTTCGAGTACCCGTGCCACTCGCCCACGCAGGAGCGGTGGTTCCTGATGGAGTGCAAGCCCGCCCCGCGCGGCACGGCCGTGGTGACCCACTTCGACGTGACGCAGCGCAAGCGGGCGGAGATGCGCCTGCAGGGCCTCGCCGTGACGGACCCCCTCACGAGTGTCCTCAACCGCCGCGGCCTGGACGAGTCTCTCGCCGCCGAGATGGAGCGCGTCAACCGCGTCGGCGCGAGCCTGTGCGTCCTCATGGTGGACTGCGACGACTTCAAGGCCGTCAACGACCGGCTGGGGCACGCCGCCGGCGATGTGGTGCTGCGGGCGATCGTGGAGCGGATGCGAGCCGAACTCCGCCCAGGCGACACGCTCGCGAGGGTGGGTGGAGACGAGTTCATCGTGTTGCTTCCCGAGACCGACGTGACGGGTGCCGCCGCCATCGCGGAGCGCCTGCGCCTTGCGGTCTCGGCGCAGCCCGTCGCGGTGTCGCACGACGACGTGGCGGTGACGGTCAGCATGGCCATCACGGCCGCCGATCCGGGCGTCAGCATGGCCGAGGACCTGCTCGAGCGATCGAGGGTGGCCCTGAAGGCGAGCAAGGCGCGCGGCAAGAACCGGGCCACGCACGCCGCCGAGCTGGGCGCTGCGGCGCGGGACGTGTCCGGAATCAGGCGGGCCATCCAGCGGATGGTCGGCACCGAGGACGCCGTCGCGGTGGTCGGCCAGCCGATCGTAGACCTGGCCACCGGCGCGACGGCCGCGGTCGAGTTGCTGAGCCGCTGTGTCGACCAGCCGTCGCTGGCGCCGCAGACGTTCCTGCGGGCCGCGGCAGAGGAGCACCTGCTGCACCTGCTCGACGAGCGATGCTTCGGCGCGTGCCTGCGGGCGTGCGCGGTGCTCGCCCCCGCCACGCCGGTCCACCTCAACCTGTACCCGTCGACGCTCCTGTCCCTGTCGGCCGACGAACTGGCCGAGGTGCTGCGGGCCGCGGGCGGTCGCGCCGTGTGTCTGGAGCTCAGCGAGCAGCAGGTCATCGGAGACCCCGCGGCGATGCTGACCAGGGCCGCGGCGGTCAGGGCCGCGGGCGCCACCCTGGCCCTTGACGACGTGGGCTTCGGCAGGACGTCGCTCGAGACCCTTGTCGTGCTCGAACCCGAGGTCGTCAAGATCGACCGGTCGTGCGTGCGCGGCGTCGACCGGGACCCCACCCGGCTCCGGTGGCTCGAGCGCCTGGTGCGGGTATCGGGTGCCCTGGGCGCAGACGTGGTGGGGGAGGGCGTCGAGACCGCTGCGGAGGCCGGGTGCCTGCGCGAGATCGGTATCGCCATGGCCCAGGGGTTCCACTACGCGTCGCCGCTGCCGCTGTCCGAGCTGGCCGCGCGGCAGCCGGAGGGCGACGTGCGGGGCCGGCGGGCCGTGTGACGCCGCCGGGCCCACGGCGGCGTCACGGCAGAGGCTCTCCACGGCGTTGCCGCCCGGCGTACGGGGCGCCCATGACGGCCCCGTCGAGCCAGGACGCCAGGCGATCGGCTTCGTCGCGCAGGGCCGCCCTGGCCTCCGCGCCGACGTCGCGGCGCAGGATGACCTCCACGGCCCCGTCGGGATCCTACACCCAGGATCCGGCGATGCGTCCGTCCACCCACGCCGTCGGCCCGCCGTTGCCCGCCGTGTCGAACACGTACGCCGCGTCGCCCGGATCCAGGTGATGCCCGCGGTGCCGCCAGCCCATGGTGGACGGATCGAGCGCCGGAAGGAGCGCGACCCACGGGGCCGCCGGGCCGACGGGGTCCTCGTCCCCCGGCGCGACGTACCCGACGGCGCCCGCGTCGAGCGTCACCGCCACCGCGCCCGCGTCGCGCAGCGCCGCCCGCGCGTCCCGCTTGGTGGACCCCAGCCACCACACCAGGTCGTCCTCGGTGCCGGGGCCGAAGCGCTCCAGCCAGGCGCGGCAGATGCGGGCGTAGCCGGTCGCGGTGGTTGTGGCCTCCACACCCGGCAGCACGCGCGCGGACGGCGCCCACGCCGGGCGCCACGCCCGCCACGTGCCGCCGTTCGACGCGCGCACCAGCCGCCCGCGGGCACCCATCAACGTCAGGACCTGAGGCAGCACCGGCGTCTCGCGGCCCCAGGCGCCGGGCCGCGCCGGCAGAGCGAGGTCGCGCGTGGGCAGCGCGGCGCGGACCCCTGCGGCGCCCAGTCCCCCCGGGGCGCCCGCGCACGCGGCCTCCACGTCCTCCTGGGCTGCCGCCAGCCAGGCCGCTCCGCTGGCCGCCAGGCCCGCCTCCTCCAGCCTCCGGGCCAGGCGGCGTTCCTCGGCGTCCGCCACCCGCGCGCCGGCTGACCCCCACGCGGCGCCCACGAGCGCCCGAGGGAACACGAACAGCGTGCGGCGCATGGCGAGCACGGGGACGATGTCGCGGGCGGCGAACAGGGCCGCGTCCACGTCGGCGCGGGATACGCCGTGCGCGCGGGCCCGGACGGACAGGTACACGCTGGGGAGGTCGGTGCCGTGGAGCGCGACGACGGCTGTCGCGGCGCCCGCGGGGTCGCGGGCCCCGCATCCGGGCGCGAGGCCGTGGCGCACGCCCAGGCGGGCGCGTCGCTCGTCGTCGTCGATGTGGCGCATGGGGTAAGCCTCGCACGCCCTCGTACATTGACTATCGGCTATATAACCGTATAGTGATATAGGTGACCGAGGACACCCTCACCCGGACGTTCCGCGCGCTGGCCGACCCGACGCGCCGCGGCATCCTCAGCCGCCTGCGGGCCGGGGACGCCACGGTGGGGGAACTCGTCTCCGCGTTCGACCTCAGCCAGCCCGCCATCTCGAAGCACCTGAAGGTGCTGGAGGCGGCCCACCTCATCCGCCGTACCCGCCACGCCCAGTGGCGCTCCAGCGCGATCGACCCCGAGCCGCTGCGCGACGCCTGGGCGTGGCTGACCCCGTACCGCGCGCTGTGGGACGCCCGGCTCGGCCGGCTCGACGCCCACCTTGCCGACGCCCAGAAGGACGAGCCGTGTCCGACGACGACTTCGACCTGATCCTCGAGCGGGAGTTCGACGCCCCCCGCGCGGCCGTGTACCGCGCGTTTCTCGACCCCGACCAGCTGGCCGCCTGGTTCGGCCCCGAGACGGTCCATGTGCCGCTCGAGAGCGTGGACATCGAAGCCAGTGTCGGCGGCCACCAGCGGTTCGACATGGTGCTCAACGACGACCCCCGGCGCCGCTTCGCCACCGACGCCGTCTTCACCGAGCTCGTCGAGAACGAGGTGATCGCGTCGGAGGAGACCTTCGACATGGGCGACGGACCCGTGGCGATGCGTGCGCGGATCGAGTTCCGCGACGCCGGCCCCGGCCGCACGCGTCTCACGATCCGGCAGGGCCCGCACGGCGGCATGCTTTCCGGCGCACGCGCGGGCTGGGGCTCCAGCTTCACCAAGCTCGACGCCCTGCTCGCCGGCCGCGACGCCTGACCCGACCCACCACGAAGGGACCCACATGCCCACGTTCATCCTGCAGGTTCAGACCACGCTCGACGGCTACATGGCCGGCCCCGACGGGCAGATGGACTGGATGACCATGCCCTGGAGCGACGACGTCGGCGAATACATCGGGGGCGTGATGGGGCCGGTCGACCGCCTGGTGCTGGGCCGGCGCCTGGCGGAGGGATTCATCCCGCACTGGGCGGCGGGGCCCGAGGGAGAGCCGCAGGAGTCCATCGACTTCATGAACCGCACCCCGAAGACCGTCATCACGCGCACGCTCACCGCGTCGCCGTGGCCCAACGCCACGGTGGCGAACGAACCCGCGGCGGCGGTGGACGCCATGAAGGGCGCGGGCGGGGGTGACATCCTGGCCTACGGTGGGGCCACGCTGGTGGCCAGCCTCATCGAGCAGCGTCTGCTTGACGAACTGCACCTGTTCGTGAACCCCGTGGCGATCGGGGCGGGCAAGCCCGTGTTCCCCACGACGGCGCGCACGGACTTCGAGCGCGTCGCGGTGACGCCGTTCGCATGCGGCATCACGGCGGTGCACCTGGCCCGCGCCTGACCGGGGGGCGGCCGTTGAGGCGCCCCCCCCGGGGCGCTAGCCGGACGCCGCGTCGGTGCCGCCGGACCCGCGTAGGCGCGACACCACAGGGGGGGCGGGTCTCGCCGGGGCGGGCGGGCCGAGGAGACCTCGCGCCGCCGCGCCGCCGGCCCGGCCGATGGCCTTGGCCACGGGCACCAGACGTCCAGGGGCGTGCGTCAGCGCGCGCCTGCGGCGGCCTGGGCCTGCGATGCGCATCGGCTCGCGCTCGCCGCCCGTCCGCGGAGTGGCTTCCGCCAGCCGTGGGCGATCGTCGTGCGCGAACGCAGGAACCTGCCGCGTTCCCGGCACCTCGGTGCGGGCGATGCCGCCCGTGATGCGCTCGATCTCGGGCCGGTCGATCTGCTCGTTCAGCAGCAGGCTCTGGGCCAGCGCGTCCAGGGAGTCGCGGTGCTCCTGCAGTAACTGCACGGCGTCGCGGTAGGCCCCGTCGACCATCGACGTGATCTCGTACTCGATATCGCTGCGGGTCGCGTCGGACACCGGGGCGGGGGAGGACGCCGATCCGCCGACGGCGATCTGGCCGATGCGCGATGAGAAGCCCAGGCGCTCGATGGCCTGGCGGGCCATGCCGGACGCCTGCTCCAGGTCGTTGGCGGCGCCCGACGAGATCTGGCCGAACCGGATCTGCTCGGCGGCGCGGCCCGCCATGGCCACGATCATCCGCTCGTGCAGTCGCTGCGGTGAGGTCAGCGCGCGGTCCTCGGTGCCGTACAACGCCAGGCCGCCGGCGTCGCCGCGCGGGGCGATGGTGACCCGCTGGGTCTTGGTGTGCGTCGGGCACAACTCCGCGGCCAGGCAGTGACCCGCTTCGTGCCACGCGATCTGCTCCAGCTCGCCCGGCGCCAGCTTCCGGTCGCGCTTCTGGGGTCCGGCGATGGCACGCAGCATGCCCTCGTCCAGGTCGGCGCGCGTGATCGACGGGCGGGCGTCGCGGGCCGCCATGATGGCCGCCTCGTTGAGCAGGTTCGAGAGATCGGCGCCCGAGAACCCGGCCGTCACCGCCGCGATGTGGTCCAGCGACGTCTCGTCCTCGATGGGCTTGTTCTTGGAGTAGAGGCCCAGGATCTCGCGGCGGCCGTTCTCGGCGGGCAGGCCCACCTGCACGCGGCGGTCGAAGCGGCCGGGGCGGGTCAGTGCCTGGTCGAGCATGTCCACGCGGTTCGTGGCGGCCATCACCACGACGCGGTCGCGCGGGCCGAAGCCGTCGAGCTCCACCAGCAGCTGGTTCAGCGTCGCCTCCCGCTCGGAGTCCGACCCCGAGCCGCCGCCGCGCTGGCGGCCGATGGCGTCGATCTCGTCGAAGAAGATGATGGCGCCGTCCTCCTCCTTGCGGGCCTGCTCGAACAGGTCGCGCACGCGGGCCGCGCCGACGCCGACGAACGTGTCCACGAAGTCCGAGCCCGAGACGGCGAAGAACGCGGTGCCGGCCTCTCCGGCGACGGCCTTGGCCAGAAGGGTCTTTCCGGTGCCGGGCGGTCCGTACAGGATGACGCCGCGGGGCATCCGGGCCCCGACGCGGCGGAAGCGGCCCGGGTCGGACAGGAAGTGCACGACCTCCTGCAACTCGTCCACGGCCTCGTCGCATCCTGCGACGTCGCTGAAGCGGGTGCGGGGGGCCTCGACCTTCGCGGTCTTGCGCATCCGTCCGTGCCCGGTGGCGCCGCCCCGGCCGCGCGAGGGCTGGCGGCGCTGAAAGATGATGAAGGCCATCAGGAGTGCCATCAGCGCGGCGAAGCCCAGTGGCACGACCCAGCCGGGCATCCCGCCGCCGGCGGCTTCCGTGGTGGCCGCCGCGGCCGGCGCGGCCAGGACGGTGACGTGGTGGGCGCGCAGCCAGCCGGCCAGGGTGAACACGGTGGGGGTGGACCCCGCAGGGTTCGGCGGCGCGTCCGAGCCGAAGTCGGCGCCGGCCCTGGGGGCGGGGATCGGCGCGGCCACCAGGTTGCCCTGGTCGTCCATTGCCGTCACCCAGCGGGACTGGGCGTCGACGCGGGCGGCGTTGATGTGCCCCCCGCGGGCCGCCTTGAGCACCTGCCCGTACGTGGTCACCATGGGGGCGCCCGCCGCGCCGAACGGCTCCGTGAGGGCCTGCGGAGGCGTCGCGCCGGTGGCGCCGGTGGCGCCGCTCACGCTCATCGCCGCCACGGCGAGGTAGGCGAGGGCGCGGCGCAGGGGTGCGGAGGCGGTCATTGGGGCACCGATCGGGGTGAGGTCTTACGGCGTCTATCGGCGGGGGGCAACCGATAGTGAGCGCCGGCACCCCCGCCGCCCAACTCCCGGGGAGACCCAGGCCGCGAATGCGGGAGCCGGCGGGTCTTCGCCGCGTTCAACACGTGGGTCAGCCGGCGCGACGGGAGGTTCGGCACTCGGGGCCCCCGGGGACGCCGCGCCGGCAGGCGCAGGGGCTCGGGATCGGGATCGGGGGGCACGTGCACCATGGGCGTGCCACCGTTGCCGCGACCGTCGCGAAGTCCGGCGTGATGCGCCGCCGGGTCGTCGCCCGCTGCTCGGACGGTGCGCAGGCGGGCACCTGTGCCGCCGTCGCGCCCCGGCGGGGTAGGCTGGCCGCGGACGACGACCACCGGAGGAGCACGACATCGACCTGATCGGCGCGACTTTCCTCGCCCTGCTGCCGATCACGAATCCCATTGGGGCGGTCGCGGCGTTTGCGGGCCTGGCGGGCGACGCCGACCGGCGGGCCGCCCGACGCATGGCGCTGCGCACCGCGCTCTACGTCGCGATCATCCTGGCGGTGTTCGCCCTCCTGGGCTCGCTGGTGCTCGAGGCGTTCGGCATCACGCTACCCGCGCTGCAGTTGGCGGGAGGCGTGGTGGTGGCCCACTCGGGGTTCGGGATGATCACGGCCAGCCCGCGCCTGACCGACGGGGAGCGTGACCACGCGGTCTCCAAGGACGACGTGTCGTTCTCGCCGATGGCCGTCCCCTTGATCGCCGGTCCGGGCGCGATGGGTGTCGTCATCGCCCTGGCGTCGCGCCACCCGGCCCTTGCGGACCGCGCGTGGATCGCCGTCGGGGGCGTCCTGATCGGTGGGCTGTTCGCTGCGTGCCTGGCCTTGGGGGCGCCCCTGGTGCGGCGCCTCGGCCCCACAGGGGTCGGTGCCATCACCCGCATCATGGGGTTCCTCATCCTCGCCATCGGGGCGGAACTCGTCCTGCACGGCGTCCGCAGCGGGCTCGCCTGACCCACCGCCTACCCCGGGGCTCCCTCCACGTCGACCCCGGCGTCGCGCATGGCGTCCAGGGCCGCCGCGGTGGACTGCCGGTTCACGCCCGCGGTGAGTCCGGCCAGGACGCGTGTGCGGAACCCCTGGCGAACGGCGTCGAGCGCGGTGGCGCGCACGCAGTGGTCGGTGGCGATGCCCACCACGTCGACGTCGGTCACCCCGCGGTGGCGCAGCCACGCGCCCAGGCCCTCACCGTCGCCGAGCGTGCCCTCGAACCCCGAGTAGGCGGCCGAGTGGCGCCCCTTGCGGAACCACGCCTCCACACGGCCGGCGGAGTCGCCCAGGCCGGGGTGGGGCAGGGCTCCCTCCGTGCCCGCGCGGCAATGCACGGGCCACGAGTCCACGTAGTCCGGCGCGTCCGAGAAGTGGCCGCCCGGGTCGACGTGCCAGTCCTGGGTGCCCACGATCGCGGCGTAGCCGTCGCCGTGCGCCGCCACGTGGCGGTCGATCGCCCCGGCCACGGCGGCGCCTCCGGCGACGGCCAGCGACCCGCCCTCGCAGAAGTCGTTCTGGACGTCCACGATCACGAGAGCCCGGGTCACGACACGCCCCCGGGGAGTAGGACGACGCCCCGCTGGATCGGCATCCGCAGGTCGTCGCGGGTGGCCCACTGCTCGCCGGCCTTGCCGTCGCGGATGCCCGGCACGTGCGCTCGCCGCGCCGCGCACGACGTACCGGTGGGCGGAAGCCCGATGAGCGGGCCGCCGTGCGTTCTGGAGAGATCCGCAGCGGTACGCCACGGGGCGAAGAACGCGCGGCGCCCGCCGCTCACCGGGAGTCCTCGACGTCGCGTGCCACGGCCGCTCGGTGGGCGCGCGGGGCGGGCCAGCGCTTGTGGGGGTGGCACACGCCACAGCGCGGGCGGCCGCAGCGCGCTGCCGGGTGGCGCTGCGAGAGAAGCGCCTGAAGGCGCGGATCGCGGACGTTCTTCATCGAGGCCATCTTCCCGAGGTACCGCCTATTCCGTTCCCGGAGGGCTTACCACGCCGAGTTGAAGCAGCATTCCCAGGTCGTCGCGGGTCGCCCAGTGCTCGCTGGCCCTGCCGTCACGGACGCGCAACATGTGCATCTGCTGGGCGTGGAACGGCCTGCCGGTGGGCGGGATGCCCAGCAACTCGCCGGAGTGCACGCCCGACAGCTCGGCGCGGTAGGCCACCAGGTCGCCCTCGGCGATCATCTCGTGAACGTCCATGTGCAGGCCGCTGAACGCGTCGTGCAGCCGCCGCATGCGGATGCGGAAGCCCTCCACTCCCGGGTCCTCGCCCTCCCACGCCTCGTGGTTTACGAAGTCGTCCGTGACGAACTCGGGGATACGGTCCAGCTCCCCGCGGTTGAACAGGGCCTCCACCCGCTCGCGGGCGAACGCCCTCATCTGGTCAGGGGTCATGCCGCGACCATACCCCCGGACCGTCGCGCGGTCGACACAACCAGTACACTTGTTCGGTGCCCGCGAACGGTTCCGCCCCCCACGCCTCCGACCACATCCGCGTCGCCGGGGCCCGGGAGCACAACCTCAAGGACGTCACGGTCGACATCCCGCGCGACGCGCTCGTGGTCATCACGGGCCTGTCGGGCAGCGGCAAGTCGAGCCTGGCGTTCGACACGCTGTACGCCGAGGGGCAGCGCCGTTACGTCGAGAGCCTGTCCGCGTACGCGCGGCAGTTCCTGGGGCAGATGGACAAGCCCGACGTCGATCACATCGACGGCCTGTCGCCGGCCATCTCCATCGACCAGAAGACCACCAGCCGCAACCCGCGCTCCACGGTGGCGACGGTCACCGAGATCTACGACTATCTGCGCCTGCTGTACGCCCGCATCGGCGAGCCGCACTGCCACGTCTGCGGCCGTCCCATCCAGGGGCAGAGCGTCGAGCAGATCGCCGACCGTGTTCTGGAGCTGTCCGAGGGGACGCGCTTCATGGTGATGGCGCCGCTGGTGCGCGGGCGCAAGGGCGAGCACCGGGACGTCATCGACCACATCCGCGCCGAGGGATTCACCCGTGTGGCCGTGGATGGCGTTGTGTATACGCTGGACGACGTTCCGGCGTTGGACCGCAAGCGCCAGCACACGATCGAGGTGGTGGTCGACCGCCTGGTGATGCGCGACGACCTGCGCCGCCGCCTCACCGAGAGCCTCGAGACCGCCACGCAGCTGGCCGACGGCCTGGTGCGCATCCAGGAGGCGGGCGGCGAGGAGCGCTCGTGGACGTACTCCGAGCACTTCGCGTGCCCCGAGCACGGCGCGTCGCTCACCGAGATGGCGCCGCGGGTGTTCAGCTTCAACGCGCCCCACGGCGCGTGCCCCACGTGCACGGGCCTGGGGTTCATGCCCGAGGTCGACCCCGAACTGCTGGTCGACCCGCGCCGCACGCTGGGCGAGGGCTGCATCATCCCGTGGGCCGACCGCACCACCGACTATTACGACCTGCTGCTCGAGGCCATCTGCGAGGAGTACGGCATCGACCGCGATGTGCCGTGGGCCAAGCTGCCGTCCGAGCACCGTGCGCTGCTGCTGAACGGCCCCAAGAGCGGCCGCCGCCAGCGCATGTATCTGGGCGCCCGCAAGGGCAAGAACCGCAACCCGGTGGGGTGGTTCGAGGGCGTCGTTCCGCAGCTGCGCCGTCAGCACACCACGTCGATGTCGATGGCCGTGCGGGAGTCCGTCGAGCAGTACATGTCGCTGCGGCCGTGCCCCGACTGTGGTGGCGCCCGGCTGAAGCCCGAGGTGCTTGCCGTCACGGTGGGCGGCAAGTCCATCGCCGATCTGGCCGCCCTGTCGGTGGACGACGCCATGGAGTTCTTCCGCGATCTGGAGCTGGGCACCACCCAAGCGCTCATCGGCGACCGCGTCATCCGGGAGGTCAACGAGCGGCTGCGGTTCCTGGTGGACGTCGGCGTCGGGTACCTCGACCTGGCCCGCGCGGCGGGCACGCTGTCGGGCGGCGAGGCCCAGCGCATCCGTCTGGCCACGCAGATCGGGTCGGGCCTCATGGGCGTGCTCTACATCCTGGACGAGCCGTCCATCGGCCTGCACCAGCGCGACAACCGCAAGCTCATCACCACGCTCGAGCGCCTGCGGGACCAGGGCAACACCGTGCTGGTGGTCGAGCACGACGAGGACATGATGCGGGCTGCCGACCACCTCATCGACATGGGTCCCGGGGCGGGCGAGCACGGCGGGCGGGTGGTGTCGCACGGCACGCCGCAGCACGTGGCGGACGACCCCGGCTCGGTCACCGGGGCGTTTCTGTCCGGGCGGCGCACCATCGCCGTGCCGGCCGAGCGGCGCCCGGCGCAGGGCGAGCTGGTCGTGACGGGGGCGCGGGAGAACAACCTGCGCGGCATCGACGTGACCATCCCGGTGGGCACGCTCACGTGCGTCACCGGCGTGTCGGGTTCGGGCAAGAGCACGCTGGTCAACGAGATCATCCTGAAGGCCGTCGCCGGGCGCCTGTCGCGCCGCCCGCGCCGCGCCGGGGCGCACGACGACATCGAGGGCCTCGAGCACTTCGACAAGGTCATCGACATCGACCAGTCACC
>JAGQUM010000087.1:0-1862 GCA_020438485.1 Thermoleophilia bacterium
CTCTTGCCGGTGACCAGGTCGCCCATCGGGGTGATGGCGCCGTCGCGGGTGACGGTGTCACCCACCCGCACGAGTTCCCTCACGCGGTCGCCCGGCAGGCCCGTGTCGATGTAGTAGTCCTCGATCTTGAGGGGCTTCTTGCGCTCCTCGTCGGTCATCAGATGGATGGCCTTACCGCCGAACACGCCCAGCAGGTCCTGGCGACCATGCACCGTCACGCGCTGGGCCGTGAGCGTCTTGGGGTCGAAGCCGCCCAGCGGGATGACGCGCAGGAATCCCGAGTCCTCGATGTGCTGCACCATGAACGCGATCTCGTCCATGTGGGCGCACAGCATCAGGCGGGGACGGGTCTTGCCCTTGCCGCGTCCGGTCTTGAGGGCGATGAGGTTGCCCACGGGGTCGACCGTGACGTCGTCGCACACGGCCGCAAGCTCGCGGCGGGCGACCTCGCGGATGGGGTCCTCGTGACCGGGCGGGCCGGGAGTTGCGCACAGTTCGCTCAGGAGATCGATGTTCATTCGGGCATCGTATCCCCCCGGCGCCGGGGCGGCGGGCGGCCCGGCACGGCCACCAGGCGCGGCGCCAGGGCGGCCCCACTCCACAGGGCGATGGTGGCCAGCGCGTCGAACGCCAGCACCAGCGCGGAACCGGGGGCAAGCCGGCCCCCCACCCACGCCAGCGTCCCCAGGCCGTGCGCGGCGAACGCCAGGCCGTAACCCACGGCCCAGCTGGGGTCCCTCCCGAGACGCACCAGGCCCACGAGGCCGAACAGGCCCATCACCACGAGCGGGGCGGCAACGCGGACCCGGGGCGTGTCGTCCCACGCGAGCGTCGCCGCCTTCACGACGCCCGCCAGCACGAACGGCGTGAGGCCCCACCACAGCGATCCCCTGCGGCGCACGATCCCCCGGGACCACACCCGCAGGACGAGCAGGCCCGCCACGACGCAATACAGCGCGACGGCGACGTAGCCCAGCGACCCCACCGGCACGTCGCGCAGCGGCGACGCGTCGCGGGTGACGCGGGCCCCCGTGGCCACCAGCCCGCACAGCGCGGCCGGGACGGCGATGAACACGGCACCCAGCGTGTCGCGCCGACGGCCGACGGCGACGATGGCCCCCAGCCACGCGACGTCGCTGACGAAGTGCGCCAGCGTGGAGTCGGCCAGGCGGGCGGGATGCAGGTAGCCGGTGGCCTGGCACGCCACGAGCCCGACGACCATGGCGATGAGCACGCCGAAGCGCGCACCGTCGACCACCCACCCGTGGCCACGGGCGTTGGTCTCGTAGCCCCGGGTGCGCACCGAGAGGCCCGCCGGCACCAGGGTGGCCAGCTCCCTCGCCGGGGCCGGGGACTGCAGCGACGTGCCCGTCACCTCCCCCCCGTGGCGCTTCCACCATTCCCGGGGGAACACGGTCGAGCCCACGAGGCGGTACAGGCGCTCGCGGCGCCTCACGGCCGGCTACCCGCGGCGGCGCCTGCCCCGCAGCCGCAGCCGGTGCGACGGCGGATGCTCCATGTGATGGGTGGCCTCGTCGTCGAGGACGCGCCGCCCGTAGTCGGAAAGGGAGTACTCACGCCGCGGGCGCCCCCCGTCGAACGTGTGGCCGCCGGCGATGATCTTGCCGTCGTCGGTGAGCCGTTCCAGGGCACCGTACAACGTGCCGGCCGACAGGCGCACCCTCCCCATGGAGTCCTGTTCGGCGCGGCGGATGATGCCCTGCCCGTCCAGCGGGCCGTCGCGAAGGGCGTGCAGGATGTGGAACGTGTGGGCACGCACCGGGGCTCCCGCGGTCAGTGGATGAGTGCCACCGTGGTGAAGTACGCGGCCACCGACGCGAACATGAGCGCGTCGAAGCGGT
>JAGQUM010000087.1:1869-2130 GCA_020438485.1 Thermoleophilia bacterium
CGTGCCCGGGCAGCAGCCGCCCGGAATCCTTCGCGCCCGCGTCGCGCTTGAGGGCCGACTCGAAAAGATCGCCCATGTAGGACGCGACGCAGATCACCACGCCCAGAACGAGCGACTGGAACGCGTCGATCCAGTCCATGTACAGACCGGAGACGACCACCGCGAGCACGCCCACCACAAGACCCGTGATGAGGCCCTCCAGCGTCTTGCCGGGCGAGATGCGCGGCGCCACGGGGATGGTGCCGCGCAGCTTGCCGCCGA